>NZ_DFQK01000032.1:53287-63188 GCF_002377745.1 Exiguobacterium sp. UBA3491 | reverse complement strand
CGAGTGGAAACTCCGCTATCCGTTGATCGATATGCAAGGAAACAATGGATCAATCGACGGCGATAGTGCGGCAGCGATGCGGTATACGGAAGCCCGTCTGTCGAAAGTCTCAAGTCTGATTCTTGAAGGAATCAACAAACAGACCGTTGATTACACGCTCAACTTCGATGATACGACGGAGGAACCGCTCGTCTTACCATCACTACTGCCGAACCTGCTGATGAACGGTTCGACGGGGATCTCCGCTGGTTACGCGACCGAGATTCCACCGCATCACGCGGGAGAAGTCCTCGATGCTGCGATCGGTCGGATCTCAGGGACGGTCCAGAACGTCGATGACTTATTGACGCACATGCAAGGTCCTGATTTCCCGACTGGTGGTGTCGTCCAAGGGCTTGACGGCATCAAGAAGGCGTTCGAGACAGGACGCGGGAAAGTCATCATCCGCTCGCGCTCAACGATCGAGACACTGCGGGGCGGTCGCCAGCAAATCGTCATCACGGAGCTCCCGTATGAGGTCAATAAAGCGAATCTCGTTAAACGGATGGAAGAACTCCGTCTTGATAAAAAGGTCGAAGGTGTCGCTGAAGTCCGTGATGAGACCGACCGCGACGGCTTACGGGTCGTCATCGAGTTGAAGAAGGAAGCGGACGCAGAAGGTGTCTTACACTTCTACCTCAAACAGACTGACTTACAAATTGCCTATAACTACAACATGGTCGCGATCCACGAGCGGACACCGCGGCAAATGGGCGTCTTGACGCTCCTTGATGCGTATCTCGCACACGTCAAGGAAGTCGTCATCCGTCGGACGGCGTTTGATCTTGAGCAAGCGAAACGCCGCCAGGAAGTCGTCTCCGCCTTGATGACAGCGATCTCTGTCCTCGATGAGACACTTGCCTTGATCCGTTCTGCATCGAATAAAGCAGATGCGAAGGAGAAGCTGATCGCGCGCTTCAACTTCACGGACCGTCAAGCGGAAGCCGTCGTCATGCTTCAACTCTACCGGTTAACGAATACCGATATCGTCGAGTTGCAGGAAGAAGCAGCGAAACTCGAAAAGGAGATCGCTCGTCTTGAGAAGATCCTCAACGATGAAAAGACACGGAATCGTCTCATCGTCAAGGAATTGACGGTCTTGAAAGAACAAGTTGCGGACAAACGTCGCTCAACGATCGAAGCGGAAGTTGAAGAACTGAAGCTGAAGACGGAAGTCATGATCGCTGTCGAGGAAACGATGGTCTTCCTGTCGAAGAACGGTTACGTCAAACGTTCATCACTCCGTTCATTCGGTGCCTCGAACGACTTGCCGGACTTGAAGGAACAGGATCGTCCGTTGCTCCAAGGGCAAGCGATGACGACCGATCACTTGATCGTCTGGACCGTTCGCGGAAACTACTTGCTGATTCCGGTCCACCAATTGCCGGATACGAAATGGAAAGATGGCGGTCAACACGTCGCAAACCTCGTCCCTCTCGAACCGGGTGACCGGGTTCTTTCAGCGGATCTCGTCCGCTCGTTCGATGAAGCTCACCACTGCTTGTTCGTTACCCGTCAAGGGATGGTCAAACGCTCGAAACTGAGTGATTACAATGCACAGCGGAAGTCAAAACCACTCCAAGGCGTCCGTCTGAAGGCAGATGACGAAGTCTTGTACGCTCAGGTCTCGACGGGTCAAACGGACCTGTTCCTTGCGACACAGAACGGTTTCGGACTCTGGTTCACGGAAGATGACGTCCCGGTCGTCGGTGTCCGGGCAGCTGGTGTCAAGGCGATCAACCTGAAGGATCAGGACGTCGTCGCGGGTGCGATCGGCTTCAAGGAAGCGCCGCAGATCGTTCTTTTGACGCAACGGGGTGCCTTGAAGAAGATGCGTCTCGCGGATCAGTTCCAAGTCTCGAGCCGTGCGCTACGTGGCTTACAGTTACTGCGTGATTTGAAATCAAAACCACACCGGGTCGCAGCATTGATCGATGTCACGCAAGCAAAGGAATTAGTTCTCAGCGGGAAAGAGCAGGAGAAAACGATCCAAATCGGTTCGTTATCGTTCCTCGACCGCTTATCGAACGGTTCATTCGCCTATGATGAAGAGAAATTCGGTCCATTGCTCGACTGGTATACACGATGAGATAAGGCTCCTCCGGATAACGGGGGAGCTTTTTTAGATTTAGCAGGGCAGGAGAGGGGATTTTGAGACGAATGCTCGGAATTTTGAGATTTATCGCGAGAAATATCGTTTACAAATTGAAACACTGACCAATAACGGCTACAATAGAAGAAATAGTCAGGTCAAGATTCGTCACGAACAAGCGTCGGGTCACGCGTCTCCGCAGCTTTGCTTATAGCGTCAATTGATCAAGCAGCTACGGGACGTCCCTTTAGCTGCTTGTTGTGCAATCTGCCGACCTTGGAGAGGTGATGAAGATGAAATTCAGACGTCGCGAAAAAGTAGCAATCTATATCACTCGGGAAAAACCTAACGGATGGGAACTACTTGTTTTTCATCCGCAATCGGCTCCTGAGAGTGATTGGCAGATTCCTGCAGGTACGATCGAAGATGCTGAAATCGCAAAAGAAGCGGCTGTCCGTGAGACGCTTGAGGAAAGTGGTCTCTCGTTAACATCCGTCCAGTACATCGGCGAAGAAGAGATGCGCTATCCGGAGCGAATGCGGGTGCATTACACGTATTTCTATCATGCGCACATCGAATGCCAAGAGAACCGCTGGACGCACTGTGTTGCTGGTGACGGTCAGGATTGCGGTGATTTCTTTGATTTTGCGTGGTTGCCGCTTGAACGGATCACGCAACTCGAACGCCGCCATCATATATTCTTGGATCGTTTGATTCATCGATTGGAACGAACACGTCCGTATGATTGTCGAAAACACGGTTAATCCCGTGTTTTTTATTTTGTCTCACTATCTTAAGTTTACCTTGATTATGAGACAAATTCTCATAACTATTGATAATATATGTTATGTTAACTTGAATAAAAAAATGATTTTTTAGTCAGATTCATCCATTCCCCCTGTCGTGTAAAAATCGGTCTATCGTCCTGGTGGTCTTCCTCCTTATTCTTTGTTACTCTAATAACAGTAACACTGCGAATGTTACCTTTTTAACGGTAACAAATTAAATGTTTCCATCATTGTGGTAACAAATGAATTGGAGGAATCGTCATGCAAGCTGTTGCTTTGTCGTTTGATGTCAAAGGCTCCCGCGATTATCCGAGCAAAGAAGCGTTACTTCAAGCGCTTCGTGTACTCGCGAACGATTTGAATACAGCATTTCCATTGAGTATTGTTCCGTTTCAAATCAAATCCGGCGATAGTTTACTAGCGGTATTTGCGGATTACCCGGTTAGTTATCCGGTCATTCTGCACTTATTGAATCAAGAATTGCCAGGTTACATCGGGATTGGATTTGGTCAATATGAGACGATTTCGACGACGCGGGCTGAAGAAGCCAATGGTAGTGCGATCATTCATGCTTTCGAAGCACAGGAATTAGCGAAGACGCTTCCATCGCGGATTGCCTTTGCTGGACCGCCCTACTTACCGACTGCCTTGCTAAACGGTTATCTCGAGATGCTGTATCCGGCTTACTTCGGGAAGACGGACCGTCAGATTGAACTGCACCGGTTGATGGATCGATATCCGGGTGATACGTATGAAGAGATCGGACTGAAGATGGGCTTCAAGGAACAAGATGCCCGCGTAAATGTCGCAAAACTCGTCTCCCGCTCGCAGCGTAAGCAACGGAAGCGACTTGAAGCTGCCTTGACCCAGGCACTGGAGCAATTCCAAGTCTGGGAGGCGATTCGGTGACCGTCTTACTTAGTCTTTTACTTGTCCATCTACTTGCTGATTTTCCATTACAGACGAAACGAATGGCACAACTGAAACATCGACACCAACGCATCTTACTCCAACATCTTGCCGTTCATGCGGCTCTGATGCTACTTGTGCTCGCGTTCTTCGTCATCCGAGGGCAGTTGACCCTCGACATCGCCGGATGGCTAGGAGGGAGCATTCTCGTGTTTCACGCCCTACTCGATGCTTCCCCGCTCAAACGTCGCGTCAAGCAAGCAGCGGCGTACTGGATCGATCAAGCGTTACATATCGCTGCCATCATCGCCTTGACATGGGTGTTCGTTCCGATTGATTGGTCATTGTCGTTCGCGCGACCTGAGCAGATCCTCTGGATTCTGTGCTTTAGTTTAGTGACGACAGAGTTACTCGGTCACGGGATTGCTTTGATGCTCGCACCATTTGCTCCGCGCTTGATTGAAGCACATTTCGAGCGAAAAGTGACACGTAAAGAGCAACTCGACGGCGTCTCACGGACCGTCACACATGAAGTCGAAGATTCTGCGCGCAGTTATACGACGGAATTAAGCGGGATCGGACGTTATATCGGTCTCGTCGAACGCGCAATCATTACCCTGCTCGTCGTCACGAACGCAACTGGAGCCATTGGCTTCATCATTGCCTTGAAGGCACTGGCCCGTTTTAAACAGTTTGAAGATCGCCGCTTTGCGGAATATTACATCATCGGGAGCTTGCTCAGTATTTTAGGAGCGATTTTATGTGGACTGGCGATTCGCGCCGCACTCTAAATGATGAATGAAAGTGAGGGAGACGGTCTTGACCGTCGCACGAAGCATGAAACAAATTGGATTAGTCAGACATCACCGGGTGACGGAAGGATACCCGACAAAAGGCTGGATTAGCGCCAGCGATATTGAAAAATGGATTGAACGGTATGATACGTCAGACATCGATATTCAACCGGTCGAGCTCGGTCAGATTGACTGGACAATCTGTTATGCCAGTAGCATGCCACGCGCCGTCCAGACGGCGAAGAGTGTCTACGATAAAGAGATCATCGTGACGGATCTACTACGGGAAGTACCGTTTCCGACGATTCAGTCGAATCTACGGTTACCGTTTCTTGGCTGGGCGGTCCTCGGTCGATTCGCAGCCCCGTTCAGTAAACGAATTCAAGCCGAAATCAAGGATGCGAATGAACGGATTGAAGTGCTCTTAAATCAATTAATGTTCGAAGACGACGAACGGGTTCTACTCGTCGGTCACGGCGGCATGATGATTCTGATGCGCGCTGCCTTAAAACGACGCGGTTACAGCGGACCACGGTTCGGTCATCCGCGCAATGGCATGCTGTATCTGTTCGAGAAAGAGGAACCGACATGTTGAAATGGGGATCAACGATTCTATTAGCACTCTGTTTAATCGTCATCTTCTATACGACACGGGACGAAGAACCCCCTGCCCCGACGGCAGGACAGATGGAAATCTATGGTTTTGACGTCGGTCAAGGAGATAGCACGTTCATCCGAACGAAGGAAGATGCGATCTTGATTGATGGTGGGAATAACGGCAAAGGCGAGGATGTCGTCCGCTACCTGCAAAAATTGGGTATCAAACGTTTAACAGCGGTCATTGCGACACATCCGGACGCCGATCATATCGGTGGACTCGATACCGTCCTCGATGCCTTTCCAGTCGACAGCGTCTATGCCCCGCGAGTCACGCATACGACGGAGACGTATCGCGATTTCCTCCTTGCCGTCAAACGCGAAGGGGTGAAGATCAAGTCAGTTAAGGCAGGTCTTGAAATACCGAGTGAAGCCGCACGCTTTACGTTCCTTGCTCCTCTAACAGACGGGACACAGGATCTTAACAGCTGGAGTGCCGTCCTCCGGGTCGAACATGGACAAGACCGCTTCCTCTTCATGGGCGACGCGCCGATCCGAACTGAACAACAATTACTCGAGTCAAACACCGATGTACGTGCTGATGTCTTAAAGCTTGGACATCACGGGGCAGACACATCGTCCTCCCTGCCCTTCCTACAGGCTGTATCACCAAAACGTGCCTTGATCTCAGCCGGAAAGGACAATGCCTATCGTCATCCACGTCCTTCCGTCTTACAAGAACTGAAGGCAGAACGGATTACGATTGACCGAACCGATCAAAGTGGAACGATTCAGTATATCTCGACTGGTGACGGTATCAAGGAATCGAACCGGCCTGATTTACGACCGGAATAACTAGACGCGGAGGTGTATCAGATGCGATTGACCGTAGCTGATTTTGAAGATGATCTAGCAATTTGTGAGACCGACGACCGTGAGACGATCACGTTACCGAAAAGTCGTTTACCGCGCCAAGCGACGATTGGCGACCGACTCGATTGGAGCGGACGCTCGATTCGAATCTTACGCGATGAGACGAACGTGCGTAAAAAAGAGATCACCGAGCTGATGGATGATCTCTTTGAAGAATGATGGGATTCCCTCGGTGCGCTGAGGGAGTCTTTTTTAATCAAGTAGACTGATGATGAGTCCAGTGAGGATGCTTGCTGTGAATAAGAAACCAAGCGTATACGTAAGCAAACGTAATCCGATTGGGAGTCGACGAATCGCGGCAAAGGCACGACGATTCGGGGGACCTCCGGAAACGACGCGTTGGTAATCATCGAGCGGACTATGGACGACGTCATGTTGAACGACTGGAGTGGTATCGGATTCCGTAGTATATGGTTTCATGAGTCCATTCCTCCTTATCTTAGCAACCCTAAATACATTATTCGATCAATGACTTCCTAATCCTGTTTCAATGTTTTTGATATTTCACGAAACTTTTGGATGAAAATGGTAGTATAAAAGGTAGACGTATTTCTAGACCAATCGTTTTAGGAAAATCACTAGCGGTTTTTTCTGAATTTTCGTACACTTTAGAAATACAAAGCATCTTAAAGGGGGAATCATTTATGTTTCAAACGTTACGGACATCACTTAAGCAATCCGTCCTTGGTCAGGACGATGTGATTGATCATTTGTTGATTGGTTTACTTGCCGAGGGGCATATTTTACTCGAAGACCGTCCCGGGACTGGTAAGACAACACTAGCAAAAGCGCTCGCGCAGACACTCGATGCAAAATTCTCACGTGTTCAATGTACAGCAGATACGTTACCGACGGATTTACTCGGAATGGAGCTGTTCAACCCACTCACTGGGTCGTTCGAACAACGGTTTGGTCCGCTGTTTGCCAACATTGTCCTCGTTGATGAGATCAACCGAACGACTCCACGGACCCAGTCCGCTCTCCTTGAAGCCATGGCAGAGGCGCAAGTGACAATTGGTGATATGTCGTATACGCTACCCCAACACTTTCTTGTCATCGCGACACAAAACCCGTTCGACGGACACGGCACATTCCCGCTCCCCCATGCGCAACTCGACCGCTTCTTGTTCAAGTTGTCGTTCGCTCCCTTGACGCGTCAAGCGGAAAAAGCATTGTTACGTGGAGCGCATCTGACCGCAGCCGATCTACACATTCCACTTGAACAACTCAACGACTGGAAAGAGGAAGTGGTTGCGGTCACGATTGAGGACAGCGTCGAAAATTACTTACTTGATGTCTGTGACGCACTCCGCGCCCATCGTGACGTTGAGATTGGACCAAGTCCACGAGCGACACTCGCCCTTTTAAAGGCAGCAAAAGCGCGTGCTTGGATGCAAGAGCGGACGTACGTCACACCAGAGGACGTCAAACACTTAGCAACGCCGCTTCTCGCTCACCGACTCGTCCTAACACTTGAAGCGACGTTGAAGTTGTCGAACGAACGTCTCGTCCAGCAGGTTCTCGATTCACTCACCGTTCCGACTGAGGTGTAATCATGCAATTGATCACACCAAAAGCCTTTAACCTCATCATTCTCACCATGACGAGCGCAAGTGGGATCATCGTCGGACTCTATGGTCCTGTTTGGATGGCGGCCTTGTTATTTGCCTATACGATATACGGCTGGGTGATGCCCTATTATCTTGAATATGTCGCGAAGCGGATCCACGTCCGCCTCCTTGAGACAGTCCGTGCTTTCCGGGAAGAAGCGATCCAGATTCCGTTCGAGCTGACGAATCCGACGAAGTTGCCGCTTGGACGGATTACGATTTCCGGTCTACTCGGGGATCAAATCAAGCTTCCTGACGCGAATAGTCAGTTTTGGCGTCAACACATGTATGTCGGTAAACAGACGATCGTCCCGTTTTCAATCGATGTCATCGCTGCACAGCGAGGAACGATTCGGATTCAATCGTTTGACATCATGATCTCGGATCCGTTTCATCTGATGACGATCTATATCACGCTCGACATCCAGGAACTTGGGCATGTCTTCCCGGACTTCGCGCCAGCGTCCGTCGAGTGGAACGAGCGGATGATTCCGGGTGAGACGATTGATCGTTCGAGTCCGTTTTCGGATCGTTCGAGTTTTCATTCAGTCGTTCCCTATTCCGGAGATGCGAAATCGATTTATTGGTCTGCCTATGCAAAGACAAACGAACTGTATTCGTATCAATATGATCGGAAACGTAATCATGATTATGCCGTGATCGTCGATGGTCTGTCAGCAGATGGGCTCGCCCTCCGCTCTGACTTCGAGAAACTCTTATCGCGTGCCGCAACAATCATCCGCGAACTCGAAAAACAAGGCGCTTCCTACAGTCTTTGGATCTCGATGGTCAATCGAACGGGTCAGTGGTATCATGTCCCGTCCGGTACGGGGAAACATCAGTTCCTGCGGACGATGGAATGTCTTGCCCGGATCTCGGAATATGACTTACCACTCGAGCGCCGCTATT
This sequence comes from Exiguobacterium sp. UBA3491, assembly GCF_002377745.1. Taxonomy (NCBI): domain Bacteria; kingdom Bacillati; phylum Bacillota; class Bacilli; order Caryophanales; genus Exiguobacterium; species Exiguobacterium sp. UBA3491. The sequence goes on along the minus strand of NZ_DFQK01000032.1, from coordinate 54,517 downwards.
TCACGAAACGCTTACAACGGAGCGTTCCGTCAACGACGGCAGAGATCCATCTCGGTCATCGGCAGAAAGGGGTGAGCGCATGATTCTCTGGTGGATTTTCCTAGCGAGTCTGTTACCCGTTCCGTTCTATCTAGCACTCGTTTTCCCGGCACTTGCCTTCGTGCCGCACCGCTCGCTTCGGATTGGACTGCAGCTACTCGCAGCGGGATTACTGTTCATTCTATCTCCGGTTGCTTGTATTTTAGCTCTTATCTTCGTCGCCTGGACCGCATTTCTTGATACGGTCGAGTCAGCTTGGCGTTACGCCGCAAGTGGACTGATCGTCGGTGGCGTGATGATTCTATTCCCAGGTGTGACTCCACCGCTTGGTGCCTTTTTGCTCCTCTTCCTTGTCGTCGCGTATCCATTCGTCGTCACCTATATGACAGAATGGCGACGTATCTTCTCAACAGTTGGTCTGATGCTGACGTTAGGGCTCCTTTTAGCCGGTCTTTTTCGATTGACGAAGGAAGTACTCGTAGGATCCGTGACGAATTCGATCCGACCGCTGTTTGAAGCATTTGGCTCCCTCTTCCTTTGGACGGAGCCACTCGGACGAAAAGCGGACAACATGACGAACCGCGCGATGGGACTTGAAAACATCAAAAGCGTGGAAGACGTCAAACAAGCAACGGTCCAAGCGGGAACGTCACATTGGATTTGGATCGTGACGGCAATCGTGACTGTATTGTTCGTTGCAATCACGCTGTACGTCATCCGGAAGCGAAAAGTCATTCCGATTGAAATGGAACAGACTGTCAAACGTTCCAAACAGATACGAACGCATGCTCCAAAACGTTATAGTCATCACCCGCTGCTGAAGATTGCTTCGCAACTTGAACAAGCCTTCCCAAGACGTCATGAGGAGACGACGCTTGAGTGGTTGATGCGGATTGAGTTCCCGGATGCGTCATCCAATGCGCGTTTAATCGACGGGATTGAATTCAGTACAAGCGAACCCGCCTATGATATCCAAACGTTCCGGCGTCAAGTACGCGAACAAATCGAACGTTAACAAAAAGCCTTTGCTCGTGGAGCAAGGGCTTTTTGTCGCATTAAGTGCGCATCAATTGATTGCGTAGTGTCGTCGCAAGTCACCAGTCGCAGAGATGGTTTGATCCACCATCGTGCCACCACAACATGTCAATATCCGGGAAATCGTCTTAGCGCCAACAAAACATTTCGATGGAC
>NZ_DFQK01000032.1:7881-53222 GCF_002377745.1 Exiguobacterium sp. UBA3491 | reverse complement strand
AAAGAAATGAGTACACTTTCGGTCTAGTTTCCTTCAAGCGTTAATTTTCCAGGTGGCTCTGTTCAATTGTTTGAAAAATCGATTGATAGATCCTCAGTTGCTCCGAACGATTCGGTCGTTCGATCCCCTCTCCGAACAACCAGGTCGTCTCTTGCGTATCGTCATAGAGCATACCAGCTGCAAACGTCGGATTCGGCACCGAGATGCTTCCCTCATATGAGAGACTCGGATCAAGAAACGGTTCGATGGATTTTTGAGAGCCGATGAAGAAAAATGGAATATGTGCTTTCCGGTAGACGGAGGCATAGTCACGTCCTGCTGCCTTATGTAAGTACTCCGGCATGATCATGACGGCGTCATATTGACGTAAATCTCCTTTGATTTCCTGCAGATCAATTGAGTGGAAGTCCGGAGATTGTGTAAGAACTGGAGCCGTTCCGACGACAGCGATGGTGAGATCGATGGTACTAGCTTTTGGCGTCAACGTCGATTTTTTCAACATACACACGGTAAGCAGTAGACTGAGTGCAAGTAAAGTCATGACGGTTCTTTGTCTCATCTGTCCCTCCATGATTTCCTGATATTAGGTCTTTCACCTAGTTTCTTTATACCATAAAAATGTGTGGCGTTATGTTTTCGAACAATAGGGAAATCACAAGAATAAAGTGTCAACGGAATCCGATAAAAAAAGACTCCCTAGTTGGAGTCTTCTTACTTTTCAGCATCGATTTTTGAAGCCTTACGCGCAATGACGACAATAAAGACGATGGCACCGACAGGAATCACGAGCGGCATCCAGTCGAGGATATACTGTGCGTTCATCGTATCCCCCCTTACCTAGCAAGCTATAAGCGTAGCATATGCCAATTGCTGGGGAGTTGCAAGTCACAGTCGGGGTAGAAGCGCGTAGGCAACTGAATAATAGATCAAAACACTTGTTGAAAGCATATACCCGATGAATAAAAGGGGGGTAAATTTAGGTTTCATGCGCCGTTCGATCAAACGTAGCGATCCGATGGTGACAACAAGAGCGATAACCGGACTGAATCCGAACGCGACGATGTCGAGTGATGTCATGACATCTTCTGGTAACACGAAATGAAAGACAAAAAGTGAGAATAAGTACCAAGATGTATAGGATAAACAAACGAAGAACAGGAAAGCACCTAATTTCCGCATCCCGTTTGATCGGCTTTTTTCCATCTGTTGCATGTCGTTCCTCCTACATAAGTATCAGATACCTATAATAGTAACTGGAACTATTCGCTTAAAATATTCAAATATGAATATCCGACAAAAAACGACATTTTTTTATTCTGTAATTAAAAAAGCAAGATCCATGGTCAAATGAACCTTGCTTTCCCTCTTAAAGAGCAGGTGTTTCGACTTGGTACATCGTCGCAAGACCCGCTACTTTATTCTTGAATGTCTCTCGGCGTTCGACAGGTGCGATGATTTCTGCTTGGTTGCCGAACTGGATCAGCCACATCATGAAGCCGTCAGAAAAGAGCGCATCGACCTTAACCTCGAACCAGAGGTCATCGAGACGACGACAACGGATATCGGTCCCGAACCGGTCAACGACGGTCGGCATCAGACTCTCCTGGAATTTAAGCGTCAATTGCTCGTTCTCTCCTCCATACATGTTGAACATATTACTTAAGTAACTTGGCTCGACATAGACCGGTTCTTCCATCGGTTCGAATGCTTTACAATCAACGATTCGATCGACCCGATACGTTCGAACCTCTTTGATCCGTTCGTCTCTTCCGATCAAATAGTAATTTCCGTTATCCATCAATAGATGTGCTGGTGAAACGAGATAATGCTCGCCATCCTTGCGTAACTCGAACTTTCGCGTCCGTTCGTTGAATTTCCCTTGGTACTGGAAGCTGATGACGAAACCTTCACTGATTGCTTTCTGAATCGTATCGATTGAGCGGGACGTCATCCCTTTTGGTTTTTTGACAGTATGTAGGACCGGCTGAAGTGACTCCGCCATCTTATCACTCGTCAGGGATTGAAGCGTCTTGACGAGAGCTGTTGTCTCACTTTCCGAGATGAACTTCGCACTAGCGATGGCATCGACGAGCAATCGGAGCTGATGATGTTCAAAAGGACGACTGACGAGATGATACGGAATGGCAAGTCCATTCTTCGTCTCTTCCGCCACGACGTCGAAGCCTGATTTAGCAAGTGCTGCAATATCATCCTTTAACGATTTTCGGGATAGCTTCTCGATTAAGCCTCGTTTTGAGAGTTCCATGCTTAATTCCTCAAGCGTCAACGTATGATCTTCATCCGACTGACGTTCGAAGATTTCTCGTACAGCAAGTAAGCGGTCACGGTTTGTTAATTTTTCGTTTGACACTACGCATCCTCATTTCCTAAGTCACAATGGTTTGGTTATACTTTACAGTATACATGAAAAAGAAAATTAGATTAACAATAAAATGGTAAATATTAAGAGATAGGAGAATTTGGATGCATTGTATCGCAGAATGGAACGGTCAGCGCTTTGATTACCGGGATAGCGGAAGCGGTCCCGTCATTCTTTTAATTCATGGGACGCAGTCGGATTATCGGGAAATCTACCATGTCGAGAAATTGATTGCTGCAGGGTATCGTGTCATCGTACCATCGCGTCCGGGGTATGGGCGAACACCACTTCAACTCGCAGATAATCCAGAGGCGCTCGCGACATTTTACGCCGGGTGGCTCGCATCCCGTCAAATCGAACACTATACCGTTTACGGCATCTCAGCCGGAGGACCGACGGCGATCGCCCTTGCCGGATTGGATACGGGCGTTCATGCCCTCGTCTTAGCATGTGCGATGACGCATCGGATTTCACTTCCTTATCATCGCCTACTCATCCAACCGGTCTTGCAGCGTCCCTTGCAGTTCATTCAATGGGGGATTTGGGCGTATGTGAAGGATAAAATTCGGAAGTTTCCTGAAGAAGCGGCCGTCCGGATGGTCGAGATGACGAGTCTCTTACCACGCGAAACAATCCGTACTCACATCAGTGAGACGGATGCTTCGTTGTTATATGAGGTCGGTCTTCAAAATGGTCCAGGACGGGGTGTGTTATTCGATATCACGCAAGACTTAGGACAAGAGCGACTCGAAGCCGTCACGTGTCCGGTTTTGATCGTCCATTCAAAGTCAGACCGTGCTGTTCCGTTCGAACACGCGGAATACGCTCGACGAAGTATTCCGCATGCACAGTTCATCGAATCGAAGAGCCCCGGTCATCTCATTTGGATTGGTCCATCCGCACGTCGGGATGAACGCATGATTGAACGCTTCATCGCTTTCAATCAGATGACTTGAAGCCGAAGCCGCATCTTCAACTTCTCGTCGTCCTCTTCGATCGCAACCAGTCCCCGGTTCTTCAGTTCACCGATCGCACGACGTGTTCGATCTTGATTGAGGCGGGCACAGCGGGCGATCTCGGCGATCCCCATTCGGCACGATAATTGATTGGCCTTGATTTTTGATGAAGGCTTCGCGACGGAACGTTGTAAAAGTCGCCAAAAGACGTGTCGGGCATCTTCTGACAAGGCGTAGGCGTTCTTCTCGATCACCGGTGGCATATAGCGGACATCTTCTCGAATTCGGCGAATCAGATAAAGACTGAGCCATTCTTCGAGTTCCGCTAGAATGCGTGAGAATTCGAACCACCAGAGCTGCTCGAGTACCTCTTCTTCTTTCGTCGCCAGTTGCCAATTAGCAGGAATCTCATCAAACTCTTCCTCGAGCCAATCTTCGTAATCGAGAGCCGTCTCATATAAGACTTGTGACGGAACCTGTTCGAGCGACGTCCGATGTTTATAGATATCAAAGCTCATCCGCCGAAAATGTTCGACGGATGCAGCCACTTGGCTCAAATGAATCAATTGTTTCGTAATCAGCCGCGCCAGTCCATCCATTTCGAGGTGGATGGCATATAAGTGTTTTTCTAGCGCAATGAGCGTACTTCTCTCCATTCGACTGTTCCTCCCCCATTTGTTTTTTCGTCTTCTTGTCTTTTTCCGCAAAACCCTTATTCAAAACCAATTGTGAGCATATCGGTGTATTGACAGTGAAGTTTGGAATAGAATAAAACAATCGAATTCAAAAGGAGATGCACGATATGTATACGATTTATGGTAGCTCACGTAAAGGAAACAGTGAATGGCTCGGTGAACAAGCGTTGAAAGGCATCCCTCATGTGGCTGTCGATTTGGCGAACGTCTCGATTCAGCCGATTGAAGACCGCCGTCATCATGGTGGCTTTTTGCCGATCGGTGATGATTATCGCCGAATCGTCGAAGCGATGCTTAAACACGATGACATCCTGTTCATCACACCGATTTACTGGTACTCGATGTCGACGAAGATGAAATTATTCATCGACCGATTCAGCGAGTCACTTCGCGACGAAGAGCTCGACTTCAAAAGCCGAATGGCAGGGAAACGATTCCACTTGATTGCCGTCGGTGGAGACGATCCGCGCATCAAAGGACAGGCACTCGTCACGCAGTTCAAGCATATCGCGTCGTTCCTCGGTGCGACGCTTGAGACAACGATTCTTGCCGAAGGGAATGCACCGGGTGAGGTCGAACACGATCAAGAAGCAATTGTGGCCATCGAGGCGTTTCGCGAAAAAATGTCAGGTGCACGTGTTTAAGCACGGATCTTGAAGGGAATTATCTGAAGCAGAGCGCACGACTGTCTAGCGTACGACTCAATTCAGGAGGTGGTCAGCCATGTTCGCATCTAAAAAACGATCGAATCGCAAGTGGAAACAACTGACTTCACGCCAGCATATCCTTCATCTTGAACATTTGTATCAATCACGCGAAGAGACGATTGTTCGTGATCGCCTCTCCTTGCAACACATCATGGAACGTGCAGTCCGGACCGGACAGACGGTCCACGTCCGATTGAAACCACTGGATACGGTATCCGGTTCAATCCAAGCGATTTTTCATGACCGTGGAACGATTGAACTCGTCACATCGACAGGTATGCGCCGAATGGTGCGAGCGTCGGACGTCATCGATATCAAGTGGAAGGCAACCTAACAGCATTCAACCCCTTCTCGATGAGAGAAGGGGTTTTGATTTATATGAGTCCTTTGCCACCGAGCGGTTGATCTTCCAGTACACGTTCAACATGTTCAAGTAACGGACGCGCTTGCGTAATCAAGTGCTGTGTCACCGGTAAAGTTAAGGATGCTTGATGAGTAGCCGAATCCGTCCAAATTTCGCGAACATGCAAAACATCTGGCTCGTCAGAACGGCTGATGATGTAGTGCAGGCAGCCCGGATGCGTCGCAAGAGAAGCCGCAGCTTCAAGCAACAGGGCAATGACGTTGTCGCGTTGTCCGTTTTGAGTCGTAAATGTCGTCCATAATCCATACATCATGAGGTACCTGATAACGGTCGAACTTCCGCTCGCCAACCGTAAGATTCCCCTTCTGCGACTTGAGTCGTCGGATGAAGGAAAGCTAGTTCCATCGCATGATCTAAATCACGTGCTTCAAAGACGATCAAACTGCCGATTTGCTCCCCACTCGAGCGATCTGGTTCATCATTCGTCTGCACGACACCATCTCGCCAGTAAAATGCTTGTGTCGCTAGACCCGGGTGCCAGTCTGATAAAACGTTCACTTGTTTATTAAAGGTGTTCATCAACGCATCACAACGCGACATCAAGGCGTCAATCTCTTCCTTCGATAAAGCATCCATCTGGTCTGCATCATAATAGCCAACATATAAGAATTGCATCATCTTTCCTCCTTTCATCCTTTCCATTCCCTTCCAAGAGAAGGTTAAACAAAAGCCTCCTTGTCTCTATACTGAGAAACAGGAGGCTTACGTATCATTCATCTTTTAATTTGACATTTTGATCGGCTGGTAATGTTGTTGTCGTTTCCTCATCTTCGAGTTTCGGGACGCCAGCACCATAATCGGTTGCTTCATCCGCCACATACGATGCCGCAAACGCTGGATTCAGTAAATCAGACTTCGAACCGACGATGACAATCCGACCGTGTCGGACTTCATCTTCTAGGTCCTCGGCGACATCCTTCGTCATACCAAGCTCGGACAACTGAGCGATCCGGTCTTTCCGGTTACTCCGGACGGCTGATAATAAGGTCTCGAAGAACGACTTCTTCGTCACGCGATACGGTAACGTCTGCGTATCGTTCGCGATGCGTTCCGCGAGTTCTTCGTCTTTCGCAAAGATATAGATCTGTTTATTCGAATAACCACTTGATTTAAGGCTCGTCACTTCTGCGTCGACAGCGGTCATGTTTCGTACGATGCGCGTTTCAAGCATAAAAATCCCTCTCCTTCATGCAGCAAGCTGCTGATAAGAAGTTATACCCGAAACATAATAGTTAAAACCTGAAATTGAAAAATGGATTAAGCAGCCGTCTGGATTGCTGCTGTGCGTCGTTTTTGCCAGATCGTAAACATCGCAATCAAAATCATCAGGACGACTTGCGGGATGAGTGTCTCGATCGTCGGATAGAAGCCGATCCAGCCGGCGGTTACGAGTCCATTGATCGGATGGATCGGTAAGACGTTTGTCAGCTGCAACGCGTGCAGACTCGTACCAAGAATCTTGAATGCCATCAGATAAATTAACCAGGATGCGACTTGGAACAAACGATGGATCGGTAAACGAACACCGATCTGGATGACCGCATACGAGACGAGTCCGATGATGACGATTGCAAGACCAATCCCGGACAACAAGGCAGTCTTCGTCATCGCTGGTGCCATTCCGATGTAGAATAACAACGTCTCGGCACCTTCCCGGAAGATCGTCAAGAAACTGACGAAGAACAAGGACGTCGTTGAGAGCGTCGACAAAAAGTGTTTGCGTTTCGCGACGGCGCTTTTCGAGTGCAACCAGTAGCCGACGAACAGCATGACGACGACCGCGACGATTCCCGTATAGCCCTCGATTTGTTCGCGACCTGTTGCTGCGAATGAGGCTTGAAAGACTGTCTGCAGGATGAGGGCTAACAGACCACTTGCGATCAGACCAAGCCCGGCACCTGCCCAGACCTTACCTTCTTGTTTGGTTCGGCTTTTCCGTGCAAAGGCAACAAGTGCACTGACGATTAATAATGCTTCCAAACCTTCCCGGAGCATCACGAGCATCGCGTCGATGAACGTATAATGTGTCTTTGTTTGTAATTGTGCAATAGCATTCTCGAACGACTGGAGTTCTTGTGCCGTCTTTTGCCGAGTTTCCGGCGTCAGCCGAGCAAGTAGCAAGGGTACGTCTGATTCAAGCTGGGAATAGAGACCTTCATTTCGTGTCCGGACCTCGCCTTCGGCTCGCGGCCAGGTCTTCAGAAACGATTCGAGTGCCAGCTTCGCTTGCGGCAAATCACTTGCTGCAAGCGCGGTCTGCGCCTCTTCAAGCGGTGTCAGCAGTGACTGCAGTCCTGTTTTCTTCGCTTGGACTTGTTCTCCGTCGAGGAAGGACTGAACGGCCGTATCGAATTGATCAAGTGCCGTCTTCCACTCCTTCGTATCCGCAGGCTTTCGCGCCGCGGCGATCCGAATCGAGGCAAGCGCCATCTCGATGTTGCCATAGTGACCGACACTGTCATTTCGGACAAGACTCTCGTGCGTCGCCCATGCGGTCAACAATCGTTGCTCCGCTGCCGGACGGTCGCTCGCTTTGACCTGCCGCATCTCTTTCGTCAATGAAAGCAATTGTTTCACCTTTGCTTTCGCGACCGGATCTGTCTTCGGTTTAGTAGCTTCTTCTTGCTTCCGGACGGCAGCAGAGAGTGCTGTCAGTTGCTCGCGGACTTCCGGAAACGCTGCCGACCGTTTCGCATCGACCTGTTTGACAGCTTTCGTGATTGCCGCTTGTTGATCAGCTAAGTCTTGAGCAGCTTGTCCTAGTTCATCAATCGCTTGATTCAGTGCCGCGCGATCTTCACTTGCGACGGCAGACAAAGCTTGTCCGATTGCGACATAGAGATCATCCGTCGAAGTAGCTTGGACAGGCACCGCGTGTTGACCGGCTACAAGGAGTACAAGTAAAAGGACAAGATTACGCAAATAACGCATCACCGATGTAGCCTCCTTTCGAGATCCCACCGAAGCAGGCGAAGATGGCACTTCCACGGTGCGTGATGTATTCATTCAGTCGATCCTGTGCGGCAAGACGACGCTGAATCTCGATAAATTGTTTTGGCGAGCGCTGATACGATAAAAAGAGTAGTCCAGCGTCGAGGGCACCCGTTTTTTCATCGATGCCGTCCTGATACGAGTAGGAACGGCGTAAGATGGCTGTCTTCCCGTCTCCGTGCGCGACAGCCGTATGCGAGTCAACGGGTAAAGCAGCTTCGCCCCGTTCTTGCCGTTTCGATGGTGTAACGGAAGCGAATTCGTCTGTAGAGCCAAGTGGTGCCCCGGAAGCACGTTCGCGCCCGAAGGTCCGTTCTTGCTCTTTTAGGATCGTCCGGTCCCAGACTTCGAGATGCATCTGAATGCGACGGACAACGAGGAACGAGCCGTTCGTCAACCATGGCGTCCCGTCCTGCCACTGGCAAAAGAGTGCTTCTTTCCGGACCTGTTTATTCGAGACGTCAGGATTTCCCGTACCGTCCTTGAAGCCGAACAGATTGCGCGGTGTCCCGCCAGAGGCATCTGCTGCTTTACTGCGCTGGAAACCAGCTTGGGACCAACGCATCGCGACCGTTCCGCGCCCAACACGGACGAGGTTACGAATTGCATGGAAGACGACTTGCGCATCATCACCGCAAACTTGGACGACGAGGTCGCCTCCGCCCCATTTTTCATCTAAACGATCGAGATCGAACGTCGGCAACGGTTTAAGCGCCTCCGGTCGCTTATGACGGATGCCGAAGCGACCGTCAAACAGACTCGGACCGCACCCGAACGTAAACGTCAAGTGACCGGCCGATAATCCGTCGGCTTCCCCCGTATCTTCCGGTGGGACGTAACGGGAGTCGGAATCGCCATATGGTAACCCAGCCGCAAGTCGGGCACATAACCGTGTCCAGCGTTTTAATAAATCAACGAGTTCATCGCGTCGCTCCGTCTTGATATCAAAGGCGACAACTTGGACGTGATTTTGTGGTGGTGTCAGAATTCCCGCTTGATATGTCCCGTAGAACGGCTCTTGATCACTTGCTTCGACAGTTAATGTCCGCGGAAGAAACTTCTCAAGACCGCTGGCATATAGGGCGGCTCCGAGACTCGTCAAGCCTGCGACCTTCAGGACGTCACGCCGCGTGACGCCTTCTTGGATTGGTTTCATGCTTATCCCTCCAGTACGATGCCCATCTTCGAGAGCGGTTCCGCGAGTTCATTGATGGCGACACTCATCTGCTTGACGTCTTGTTTCGAGAGACTCGTATAGAGGACGTAGCCGTCACCCTTTTTCTTCGCGTCAAGTAATGCATGGACATCCTTGAAGCGAGCAGCGATCTCTTTTGATAACGTCGCATCTTGTTTCTTCAGCGCCGGGTTCAATAGTTCGTAGATCTTTTCAGCCCCTTCGACGTTTGCCGCGAAGTCATATAAATCGGTATGCGAATAACGGTCTTCTTCCCCTGTCACTTTTGACGTCGAGACCTCGTTTAACAAATCGGTCGCCCCCGTGACGAGTAACTCCGGTGTCACTTCGACCGTCTCGACCTTCGCCCGCAGTAAGTGGACGTCTTTCATCAATTGTTTCGCGTACGCTTCATAGCCTTTTGTCGTTCCCTTTTCAAACAACCCTTGTTCGATCCGGTGGTAGCCCCCCCACTCCGACGCTTTGACATCGCCTGCTCGCGCATCGATTTTCGGATCGAGATCACCGAACACTTCCGCGATCGGTTCCGCGCGTTCGTAATACATCCGCGTCGGTGCGTACAACGCTTTTGCTTCTTCCAGTTTGCCTGCTTGAACGGCATCGGTGAATTTTTCTGTCTCACGAACGAACGTATCGATTTCATTGATCGCATACGTCCGGTAATCGGTGACGACCTGATCGAAATTCGCCTTTTTCGGTGCTGGTTTTTCCGCTTGTTTTGCTTCACTGCAACCTGCTAAGACGACCGCGAGTGCGCCTGTCATCAATAATGCTTGTTTCATGTATGGTTCCCCCTATTACTAATTAAGTCAGTTCCTTCATCAGTATAGACGACAATGATAATCGTTATCAATAAATTTTTTGCACAATAAAAAAAGCTTGAACTGGTCATTCTTGACCAATCCAAGCGCTTTGTCAGGCATTTTCTTTTCGTTTCTTGAAATAGGTCCGTGAAATGATGAACGTCACGATTCCAAAGCCAATGAAGACGAACGCTTTTTGGAACAAGGTGAGGAATGACAAGTCAAACAATAAAAGCTTGACGGCACTGATCGTCAGGAGCAATAACCCGGACAACCGCCACGTCGACGACGTCCGCATCCGACCGATCGCGACGAGCACGAGGGCAAGGACGATATAAGCCGCGGATAACGTCGTACTACGTGCCGTCTCTTCAAGACCACGATAAAACGATAGTTCCATGATGATCAACGTATAGGTCGTAAAGACGCCGATCGCCGCTAGGACAAGTACGAGTTGCCACGACCCTTTCCAGCCCGGATCACGATGTGTCTGAACGAGGAGTAAGACAAACGCTGTCGAAGCTAGGACCATCGCTAGAACGGTCAAGGCGTAAAATAAACCTAGGTTTTGATAGGTTTCATAGTCAACGACAGCCGAGAAGATGAAGACGACATACAATCCGACGTTAAATAACCGTTGGTGTGGCATCCGCGCTCGTGGAACGAACCAGAATGCAGCAATCAAACCGGCAATCAAAAAGTAGCGCAGTTGATACGTCCAGCTGAGGGCATCTGCCGGAATCAAGAGGACGGCGACGAGTAAGGCGACGTGACCGACACCATTTTGAGCGGGATCCTTCAATCGTTCAGCGAGAAGGTAGGCAGTGCCAGCGAACAGAATCGCGATCAGCGTACCGAACGACCAGTCGAGGATCAGTAACGTCAGTAAGACGACACCCCCAGCGAGCCAACTTGGGACGTTCTTCTCAAACTGAATCCGTTTTCCGACGAAGGAAGTCGCACCGTAGCCGAAGAATGTCGCAAGTAAGAGAGACCATTCATCAAGTCGTGGTACCTGTTCATCAAGCCAGTAGAGCTCTAACGAGAGTAGACCGAACGCGAGTGCGATCGTAAAGATCACCCAAGCGAAGACGAACGCTTTTTTGGCCTTCAGTCGGTCAACCGCAAAGAAGATCGCTGCGAACAAGACGACTTCGTACAATAAGAAGAGCGGTAAGTTCGGGTCGTCCGATAATTGTAGATACGGTAATAAGAAGCCGGTGATGGATACGAGGACGAGCAAGGCTTGCGATCGCATCCAAAGCATCAGACCGTACGCGATGAAAACGACGACGAGCTCAAGTAAGAAAGCTAATGACGGTGGATAGAATTGATATAAGGCCATTCCGGCGAACAATGCCGCCAAAGCGACGATCGTACCGGTCGCGACGAGTCCGACCCCAAGTTCACGTCGCTTCTTCTCATACTGGTATTCTCCAAGGGCGATGACGAGTAAACCGATCAATACCCCACTTCCGATGCGGACAGGCGGACTGATCAGACCGGCAACCGAGGCGTAGGAGAAGAGGAACAAAGCTCCAAGTGCGGCGAATATCGCTCCAATTCGGGGTAACCAGACAGTTGCGATGACCTGTTCCCAGTCTTCGCGGGAGCGCTTTTCCTTGAATGTTGGTTTAGGAACAACCGGCTTTCGTTTCGTAAAGGCAGGACGCGGGGCTGGGCGGGCGACCGTATTTACTTCTGGTTCGCTCGGTTCAGGGGCGACAGGCGAAGTGTGCTGTCCTTCAAGGGCAGCCACGCGTTGGCGTAACGCCGCGACCTCCTGCTCGAGACGCGTGATCCGTGGATCTTCCATCTCTTCACTTCCTTTCATGGATACATTGTCATTCTTTTACACACCTAGCAGGTGAACTCCTTCATTTTACAGTAGTTTTCGTATCAATACGCCTGAAAATAAAAATCCGGTCGCGTGGAAGCGACCGGTTGAGCGTTTAACGAACAGATAACGCATATTGTCCTGTCTGATTGAAGACGGACGTGAACTGCGAGCGACTGACACTGTACTTGCCGCGGTATGGATCCGAAACGTAGAACGAACCGCTTGAGACACCCGTCACGAGCATGACGTGATAGTTCCGGTAACCTGTGAATGTTTTGCCGTCCGGTTTAATCCATGAGAAGTAGCCATATGGATTCTTGAAATCGACCGTTGCCCAGACGATGACCGGGTTTCCGCTACGGATCTCACTCTCAATCTTTGAAACACCTTGTTTTGAGATATCAACGGACCCGCTGCGGTATTTTTTCGCGAGAGGTAGAATTCCTTTCGGATAGATTCCCCAGTTCTTGTAGTAGTCGAGCGTTCCAGCGGGATTACCTGTGAACATCTTTTGTGGATCTGCCCAGTAATACTTCCCGTTTTTATACGTCGCGTTCTTCATGCTTTTCGGCATTTGATTGTAGAGAGACGCAGCAGAGACGGCTTTTTTCTTGTACTCGAGTGCCATCTTCAACGAGACGAACTCACAACCGGATGGATACCCGAGTGAATATTGGTTGTAGTACGGGACGTTTAACTGCTTCGTCGACGTTGATGGCTTTGACTTTGATACGTATTGCGTCGAGATATAACGGTAACTCCCCTTATAGAGAATCCGTGTCCAGCTCCCTGACGTGCCATATGTCGCAACCGCAACGCCTTTGTTTAATTGATCCACGACCTTATACTTCGTACCAGCGCCCGTCCGGACGTTGAGCGTATCGACCGTCGTATACTTCGTTCCTGTCGACGTGTATTTCGACGTGGACGATTTGACGTAGTTCTTGTGTATGTAGCCGGTACGGGATTTGTAGCTGATTTTATACCAGCTGCCGGATGTTCCCTTTGAAGTGTAGACGTTCCCTTTGTAGACGTTACCGAGAATCTTACTCGATGTCGACGGTTTTTCGCGGACACGCAAGACCTCCGTCGTCACGGTCAACTTCGTCGCGGCCTCAGCGATCAACGAAGGGCTGAGTACCCCAACGATAACAGCCGCTACGAGCAATGCGGATAAGAATCGTTTCATGATAGACCCCCTATGTTTAGATTTGATGAGACATTCCCCTTTTCCCAACTTTTTGAAAAAATAATCAACATTTCTTTAGAAAAATCTGAAAAATAAGGGATGTACTCATTCGTTATAGCAAAAAAAACCGACCATGCCTATAGGCACAGTCGAGTTGTCATCAACCTGCAATCAAATTAAAATTTAATTTTGGATCGTCAAGATATAAGGAGACGGTTGCGCAAAAGCCTGTTCAAGCAGGTGGGCAACAAACAAGGTATCTTCTTCTTTCACTGGAAGCGGTGCATCTTCGACGATACTGCGGTAAAAGGCACGATACATTTTACCGTAATCACCGACGGGACTCGGAATCCGGACGTCTTGTAAGTGACCATGTTCATCATGATAAATCAAACGACCGTAATCGTCTTCCGAATCCTCTCCAAAGCCCTCTTCTCCCGGGAAGTAGTTCGCTTTCAGATCGAGCTCTTGCCGATCGACGTGTTGTTTGATGAACGTACCGTTCGTTCCGTGTAACATCCACCTCGGTGCCGGAGCAAGCGCGACGTGACTCGTCCGAACGCTGACTTTTAGCTCCGGATAATAGAGATCAATCGCAAACGCATCATCGGGATTGTGCGGCAGTCGAACACTACGCACATCAAAGGCGACCTTGTCCGGTTTTCCGAATAAGGCGATGATTTGGTCAAGCGTATGAACACCGAGTCCGTAGAGTGCGCCGTTCTCATGGCGCGCATCAGCTGACGCTGCTTCGGGACGAAACAAATCAAACTGCGAGACGACTTCGACAAGTCGTCCGAGTTTTCCGGAACGGATGATTTGGGCGACGACTTGGAAGTCGCTGTCGTAACGGCGGTTTTGATAAGCGAGAATTTTGACGCCTTGCGCATGTGCTTCCGCAAATAAACGCTTCGTCTCCTCTTCCGTCACGGTAAACGGCTTTTCGACGAGAACATGCTTTTGATGTTGCAAGGCGAGCAACGCGTATTCGAAATGGGTAGCCGGTGGTGTATTGATGACGACGACATCAAGTGCCGGGTCAGCGAGCATCTCAGACACATCCGTCGTAAAACGTGCATCTGGCAGTCGATTTTGATAGGACGCGAACAGCTCCGGTTTTTCCTTCCGATTGTAAATCCAGGTGACGTGATAGTTGTCCTCGATCATCACGTACGGTAAATGGTAACGGGTCGTACTTTTGCCAAAGCCGATGAAGCCGATATTCAATCGCATCCGATCACTCCTTGAACCGTTCTTTTTCTATTACCATACCAAACGAAACGACCGTTGTCTTGATTGAACCGCTTCAGGCCGTCGCTTCGATGCGTTCATACTCGTAAATCGCGAACCCGTCCCGTGTTCCTTGATAGACGAAGCCGAATGACGTGTAATACGCATTGAGAAACTCGTTTGAAGCGACACAGTCGAGTCGTAGGATTTCCCCTTCGTCCTCTGTCACAGCAATCGCATGTTCCAGCAGTTTCCGACCGACTCCACGTCCTTTTGCGCGGTCGCTGACGACGATTCGATGGATATACAGACCTTCTACATCATCCCACAAGGATTGATCCCATTCGAGCGAAGGAAGCAGGGCAACGGAACCAAGCAGCTCGTTCTGATCCTCAAAGACATACAGGCGACCGGCTTCTAAATCTCGCACGACGAGTTGCTCGATGTCTTGCTCAAGATAAGCTGACCACTGGCTACTGCCACCAGCTTTAAGGGAGAGCGCTTTTTGCTCAAGTAGGGTTGCGATGTTTCGAACGTCTTTTGATGTAGCTTGTCGTATCATGTTATTCCTCCTGTTACAAAAAAATTCTTCTCTATCCTAACGAATGCAAAGCGAGAAGAAAACCTTTTTGCTTCAAGATTTCATGTTTGCCCATTATTTTGTGATTTTTTTCATATTCCACAATTTTATTTCGATGTAACGTATTCTTTAGGAGTGATCTGACCCCCAGTCGTCACAACGGTAAACGACCTGCTTCCCACGAGCCGGTCGTTTTTTTGGCGTTCAGGATAATTCGACCCAGCGGCGCGACAAATTCCGTGCTTGTGCCCGGTACTCGTCATCTTCAACGATCGGATTGCTGAGTCGAGGAGCGGAATCAGCATAATAGCCGCCGTTGTCAAGTGGATCGTCGGTTGTTGCAAGATAGAGCGCCGTCTTCGCACCGTATTCCGGTGTATAAAGTTTTCCGGTCCAGTATCCGACTTGCGCGACTGGTTTGAGTAACGTCTTCATCACTTTGCCGTACTTGCCGCGATAGAACAAATCCGTATTGACGATCCCGGGGTGGACGCTGACGAACGTGATCCGGTCGCCGTGCTTTTCAGCTAGCTCACGCATATGAATCATTTGCAGGAGCTTCGATTCGCGATAAGAACGCATCGGGCTGTAGTGTTCTTTTTTGACGTGCGCGATCGCCTCAAGTTCGACGTCGGTCCGGATCAAGCCGCCTTCACCGGCGAGAGAGGAAATCGAGATGACGCGCGGATCTTGTCCTTTTTCGAGTAAAGGTAACAATCGCTCGATCAAGTAGAAGTGACTCAAGTAATTGACTTGGAATTGCGATTCAAAGCCGTCCTTCGTGACATGATACGGCGGTACCATGACTCCAGCATTTAGGATCAAACGGTCGATTCGACCCACCATGTCGAACAGGCGATCCGCAAAACGACGGACGGAGTCAAGTTGATCCAGTTGCACAATCTCGATTTCCAGTTGTGTATGCGATACACCGTTTTCCCGCAACAGTTGAACGAGTGCCGTCGCTTTTTTCTGAGACCGGACGGTCGCGATGACACGATCTCCCCGCTCCAGTAATTCTTGAATCGTGACCATTCCCATACCAGAATTGGCACCCGTGACGATACAGATGTTCATCCCTCTTCCTCCTTGATGTTCCATTTTGAACGCACTAGTCCTGCTTCTAGTTTTCCTTTTTCTATTCGTTTATACACCTTATTTCGGTATTATTTTTCGAAATTTTCAAAAAATAACGTATACTAAGAAGAGAGCATGTCATCAAGAAAGAGGTGGTAGGATGGAAGAAGGTACGATTTTGTTCGTCGCAGGCACACTATTACTGATTGCAATCATCACGACGAAGTTTGCTGTCCGGTTAAATGTACCGACGTTGATCCTATTCGTCGTTGTCGGTATCGTCGCCGGGTCCGACGTTTCAGGAATCATCAACTTCGGTGATTTTGAACAAGCCCGTCTCTATGGGACAATGGCGCTCGTCTTGATTCTATTTGACGGTGGCTTGCATACAAAATGGACGCATTTCCGAAAGATTCTCCCTGCTGCCCTGTCGCTCGCGACCATCGGAGTCCTCGCAACGACAGGAATCATCGCTTTCGTCGCACATTATCTGCTTGATTTTTCTTGGCCGGTCGCGTTATTGATCGGCGCACTCGTCGGCTCAACCGATGCGGCGGCTGTCTTTTCTCTGTTAAGTGGACGACCGGTCGATGCTAATGTCAAACATACGCTTGAAGCGGAGTCTGGAACGAACGACCCTATGGCTGTCTTTCTCACGATCTTATTCACATCGTTTGCATTGGCACCGGAATCGTTCTCGATTGGTGCGGGTATTCTTTCCTTCATCTACGAGATGGGACTTGGGACACTAGTTGGTCTTGCAATCGGGTATCTCGTCACGCAACTGCTGAACCGGATCGAGTTGCCATCGTCCGCCCTTTATCCGACGCTTCTGTTCAGTGGGGCGCTCTTCTCGTATGGTCTCGCGACGATTTTGCACGCCAGTGGGTTTCTCGCCGTCTATCTGACCGGAATCTGGATCAACAATCATGATATGATCTACCGCGAGACGCTCAAACGATTTAGTGGTAGCTTGTCGCATCTAGCAGAGATCGGCATGTTCATCATGCTCGGACTGCTCGTCTTTCCAAAACAATTACTCGATCCTCGGACCTTGTTCGTCTCGGCCGTCATCGTCCTGACGTTGATCCTGCTCGCTCGTCCACTTGCCGTCGTCTTATCGCTACTTCCGTTTCAGTACACGGTCAAAGAACAGAGTGTCATCACGGCAGCTGGTCTACGTGGAGCCGTTCCGATCATTCTCGCGACCTATCCGCTTTCGAGTGGTCTTTCTGATGCGCCGCTTCTTTTCAATATCGTCTTCTTCACCGTCATGACGTCTGCTCTTTTGCAAGGAACGGCCTTGCCGTGGATCGTCCGGCGAATGGGGCTAGAGACACAGCCCGACACGACCGTCGAACGGTTCCTGAAATTCATGACCGTCACCCATCCGCAAGCGGAGATCATCGAGGTCAGGGTCTCGACAAACAGTGTGATTGCCGGAAGAACGTTACAGGATATCGAGATGCCCCAGGATGTGCTCGTCGTTGCGATCATTCGTGAAGATGAAATCCTGACGCCGCGTGGTCAGACACGTGTCCTCGTAGACGATCAACTGTTGATTTTAACACCTAAACAAGCGGATCAGGACGTGCGACGGCTGATCGCGTCACTCGGAATATAGATCATTTGACACATCCTCCAGTAGGGTGTGTTTTTTGATATAGATTGATATACTCAAAAAGGAAAATAAAGGAGGAACCTTGATGTTGAATCGATTACTTGCCGTTATTGTGACAACCGTCCTCGTTAGTACCGTTCTGACGTACATATCCTTTACGCCGCTCGCAAAAAGGCAATCGGATACGATGTATGAATCATTCGGTTCAACATTTTTGTTTTACGTCTTAGCGACCTTGCCGATCATCTTGCTGTCCGGCTTCTTACTCGACTTCCTTATCGGCATGATCATCAACCGGTCATCGACGACATTAGCGTATGTGCCGACAGTCCTCGGTTACGGAGTGTACGGTATCGTGATCGCGAGTCTCCTGATTCTTTTGACGACGAAGGACGCATTTGACCTGCCGCTTTCTTTTACGATCGCTGCTCTGACAGCAATGATCTTTTACAGTCTGTCCGTCGTCTTTAATCGATTGTCACAGCACGCGCACTAAAAAAACGAACAGACACGTCTGCTTACTCGCGGACGTGCCTGTTCGTGTTATTCTGCTTCCGTTCGTTCAATCGTGATGACACCCGGTGGACGATGTGGGAAGGTCAACGTCAGACCGGCAAAGCGACAAATATCATCTTCGTTCGGTGCCCGGTGCACCCACTCGATCGTCTCTTGCCTTGCTAGCGCGTGGCGGATCCGGTTATCGGCTTGTGTACGCGAGATGCCGCGGCAATCAACGTTCGTGATATATGTTGCTTCGTCCGACTCGATCTGTTGCCAAATCCCGAGGATCAGTTGACCAATCGGACTGACGGATTGACCATCCGGTTCTTCACTGCTGACGGCAGCATCGAGCATTTCGATGACAGCGTCACACGTCTCACCGGAAGCAAGCAATCGCGTCGATCCTTGTTGTAGAATCCGGTAACGCGTCACGCCGTTCTCGAGCCATAAGCGCTGTGCGAATGGATTGACCGGAACACCGTGGAAAAATGTCTGCGTCCCGCGCCAAGCAAAACCAAATGATGGGTCGTACGCCCGAATCGTCGCCATGGCACGATCATGGAACTTAGCGATCGTCTGTCGTTCCGTTTCCAGTAAGTTTCGGATCGCCTCTTCATCCTCTAACGGTACCGACTTTGGTGTCACAGTAAATAATTCCGATTCCGGCAAGCGGTGTGGGGACAAAATCGTTCCGTCGAAACGATAATCGTTCGCCGGACGTCCAGTACGCCCGACGGATAAGCGCCACGTCCGTTCTTCCGGCATGAAGGCATAACTTTGATGGGCAAAAGGTGGTGCGACGAACAG
Organism: Exiguobacterium sp. UBA3491; assembly: GCF_002377745.1. Taxonomy (NCBI): domain Bacteria; kingdom Bacillati; phylum Bacillota; class Bacilli; order Caryophanales; genus Exiguobacterium; species Exiguobacterium sp. UBA3491. The sequence goes on along the minus strand of NZ_DFQK01000032.1, from coordinate 34,226 downwards.
TCCCGGAAACGGATCGAATGTGTCGACTCGCAGGACGTCACCGTCATACCAGCACTCTTCGATCAGACGGACGAGCCGTCCGACGGGTGCATTACGGTCCGTCAGGTAACGACCGGTATTAGCATGGAAACCGAGCAGAAATTCCCGCTCTTCTTCTTGGAACGTCACCATCAAGAGTTGGAACAACGAGGCAATCTGCTGCTCGACGAGTTGCGGATCCTCCCCCGTCTCTGCCTCAAACGCGACCATCTTCCAGCCGGACCGTTCATAGAGATGAATCGTCACCGGGAAGAACAGGAAGGCACCATGTGTCGCTTCGAGTTTGACCATGTCTTGCATCGCTAGGCGTTCCGTCAGTAAGGAAAAGCCCATTCGTTCGAAATGATCTTGCAGCCGTCGTTTCCAATGTGTGAATTCCACGCAACCATCCCCTCTCGCAAATTACGCGCCGCGTTTTCGTAACGGATTCTTCGACCAGTAGATATAAAGACCGATCAGCCCTGCAATGCCTATGATATAAGACGGCAATCCACTGACCTGAATCAAGACGTCCGGTGCCGGGAAGATCGTCACGAGCAGTGCCTTATAGGTTGAAAATAGAATGAAACTGATGACGAATTGAATCCAGACCCGCGACTTGACTTGTTTAAGCTTCGGTGCCGTGATGACTTGAGACATCGCATCGATCAAGAACAAGGCGATGATTGAGAAGAATAAGTAATCAATCAAGGCAAACTGGAACAATCCGTCAATCCCTTCGATGAAAATGAACATCAAGATCGAGGAGACGTAGTTGCGTGTCCAGCGTTTCTGCGTCTCCATCCGGTGCCGCTGCGGTAACTCGGCGATCATCTGGTCAAGACGTGCCTCGACGGATAGACCGTGGACCTCTTCGAATGGTCGTTGTTTTCGCTGAGCTTCATAGATGTCTGCCCGCAGGCGATCTTCGATTTCCGTCCGGTCCGGTTCTGCAACGTTCAGATTCAATCGTGGTAAAACGGTTTCTAATAGACGTGTGTTGGCTTTCGTTAATTTCAATCGATTTCCCCCTTTTTCATGTTTAAGTATACTGGGTTTTTGGGAAAAATACGTAGTGGAAGTAAAAGATTGCTTGACGAAACGATGAAAAATGTTCAGAATTATTAAAATATATTGTCGGAATCAGACAGAAAGGACGTGTCGGATCATGCGCCAAACATTGACGAGCGCCGCTTTGATCACCTTGTTGACCAGTGCGGGCATCGCCTTCCCATTGATTGAAGCCAAAACACCGGTCGACCAAGAACCGGTCGAACTTGATCAGCAGCAGGAACAACCAACTGAAATAGAATGACAACACCCCGCGCTCCAAGAGGAACGCGGGTTATTTCATGTATCACTTGGTTGGGTGACGCGTTCGTCAATCGTGACGGTCCACGTGACGACCGTCGTGCTGTCACGTACGCCCAACGCTTCAATCGTCGCAAGGAGTTCTTCGACGCCCCCTGACTGTAAGGCTTTATCGATTTGCATTGCTTCGACATACGGTGTTCCCGGGCACTCGAGCAAACCATCCGTCGTCACGAACAATCGGTTGTCCCCTTGCCGCAACTCGCGGACGCCTCGTGTGTAACTCGGGACCGGTAACGCAAAGGCGTTCGCGCGTCCAATCCATTCATAGAACTGCCGCTCATTCAAAGCAGCTTGTCCCATCTTCATCAAATCCGGGTGAAACAGATACAAGACGACGTCACCAACGGAGAACCACCAGATGAAGCGCCCTTTGCGAACGGCAATCAGACAGGCGGTCTCCCCTTGTAACGTTGCGCATGCCGCTATGAAGTCAGGATCTTGAAAGAGATCCAGCACGGTCGTCTCCATTCGACCAAACGCTTCAGTGAGTGGGGCATCTAGATCATCTCGAATACGCGACTCATATTGCGCTAGGTGCTGTAAGACAAGTGCCGCACTATCTGCTGTCTTATGAGCGTCTAAGACGACGGCCATCTCCCAATCGTTGCCGAATAAGATAGCAGCTCCGTCTTCATTTTTATATTGACCGCTTCTCGAGCAGCCACCGAATCGTCCGAGCATCATCCGACCAAACCGGTCGATTTGTTGCGTATCGACGAACGGTTCGTCGGAGCCGACCCAGTAGTAGGATGATTGTCTCGTCTGCATGCATCAGTCTTCCCTTCTTTACATATCCCGCAAGTAAGGTTGCAGGAACAAACGCAATCGTTTTTCATAGTTGTCCGGATCAATCGTATATGTCTCGTCATGTCCGGCATCACGAACCGGATACAATTGTTTTAATCCGGTTTTTGCTTGATACAGCTCGTACATCATCCGAACCGGGACGAGGTCGTCCTTCAGTCCATGGATGAACAGCGTTGGAACCCGGATTTTAGTCGCTTGGCGCGTCACCGAGACGTCGCCGAAGAAGAAGTCCTGTTCCCCTTTGTTCCACATGCTTGCGACCGTCAACGACGGCAGTGCTGGGTAATGGATCTGATCGTCCGCAAGGAAACTGAACCAGTCGTCGAGTCGGGCGTAAGCTCCTTCGGCAACGATCGCTCGGACTTGCATCGGTATGGTCTCACCAGCAGCAAGTAAAACGGTCGCAGCGCCGACACCGAGTCCGTGATAGACAATTCTATCGTCTCCGTTTTCAGCCACTAAGCGCTTTGTCCATTCCAAGACATCCAGTCGATCGAGCCAGCCGTAGTTCCGAACGCCGCCACTGCGATCCTGCCCACGCCGTTCGATGAGTAAGACGTTAAAGTCAGCCTCATGATAATAACGAGCTAATGCGTAAGTACCGGTCTGTGAAAACATCATCTCATCCGGGACGAGGAGGGCTGTCTGTTTGCTACCGTCAACCGGTAGATAACGACCGAAGCGGACGAGCCCGTCCTTCGACCATTGCTGTGTCTCGCTCGTTTGTTTGAACCATGTCTCGTCTTTCGTCACCTGTCCGTCCGTTCTCGTCGTCTTCAGAATCGGAGAAGCGTCCGACTGACCGATCAATGTTTCTTGCATCCGGTATCCATCATAGACGATGAACAGTAGCAGACACGTGACGAGCAACACGATGCCGATTCCCCATTTGCGCATGTGCTTCGCTTCCTTTCCGACAGTGAGTCTTTCCTTATTCGTCGTCAGTTTTCACTTCCCCTGCTAACGGGGTCGAAAGGAACGATTGTTTATACCAGCGCTGTAAGGTATCGATATCCGTTCTTTCAAAATAGAGCGCGTTAAAAGCAGTATTGCCCCGTAGTTGAATCTCAATCCGGGCAATCTCCTTTGCTTCGAGCCAGCGAGAAACGGACCAGGTCAATTCCTCGATTTTCAGTCGTGGCGTATAGACGGTCTCTTTTTGGACCCATTGTTTGCGTAACATCAAGAGATCGTGGCCGGTTCCGAAACGGGTCTTTCGGTAACCGCTGCGCACAGCGAAGTAATAGAACGGTAACCAGATGAACAGAAGCAAGATCAGGAAGCGCCATGAGGAATCAAGGACGATGATAAAGACACTGCTTAATGCAGTAAACAACAGCGCATAACCGAGTAACGGCCAACGAACCCGGTAGCGAAAGCCAATCGGTGCGACTTCATGCTGCGGGCTGAACTGACGAAAGCGCGGCAGATATGTCGCCAGAAACGGATCAATCTCGTTCGTCCGGATGAACGGATGGAGCAACAGTCGCTCCTTCTCTCCGGTCGCCGAGATGATGTGCAAGGACAGGCTCGCTCGTCCGATCAAACGCTGAATCCAGCTTTCCTGAATGACGAGGGCTTGAATCTTATCAGCATGAAACGTGACCTCGGTCCGGTTCAACATCCCGTACCCGATCAACAATCGGTTGTGTTGCAAGACGGCACGGTACGAACCGTATTTCAAGATATAGACGATGATCGAGCCGATGTAGATGACGAGTAAGACGAGTACGCCAAGTCCCGTCAAAACGAACAACGATAAATGAGCGAGTTCTGAGAACAGTCGATCGACATAACGTTCAATGAACTGATCGATGAATTGATAGGCGGTCCCGATCCCGACGAGCGCTAGTCCGACGCGTCCTGACAAGGCACCGGCTAATGCCAAATCGCGGACAGGGATCGTATAGGCGACTTCCGCCTGTTGTTCTTCGACGACGAGCTGTCCCTCGTTTTTGATCGACGACTTCAGTTCTTTCGCAAAATCAAGACGGATCCCCTTCAGTTCGACTTCCGGTGTTCCGCTCTCAGACGATGTCTCGACGGTCAACGTCGCAAGACGCAACAGTCGTTCGATGACGTTTTGCTGAATGCCGATCGACTCGATCCGTTTACGTTGCGTCGTCCGTTCACTTTTTTGGAAAATTCCTTTGCGGACCCGAATCGTCTCGGCATCAATCGTGAACGTATAGAAATACCAGGAGGCGATCCCGTATAAGAGGACGAACACAATCCCAACACTGATCCCGATCCACGTATAGGTGTTGATCTCGCCTTTTCGGATCGCATTTAAAATCAAGGCGGCGAACGGAATCAGGAGCGAGCGGATGATCGAGATACTCGACATCACGATGAACAGCGGGTGGACGCGCCGGGTCATAACGATTCCTCCTCCCGCTCCTCGAGTTTCGCGAATCGTTCGACTTGTGTGCGTAGCGCGTCTCCTTGAGCACGATCGAGTCTTGACAACGTGACGAAGCCGGATGCCGTTCGAATATCAAGTGTGATCAAATCATAGCGACGCAGAATCGGTCCCGTTTGGCTATCGATCAATTGCACCTTGACGAGCGGCACGGTGACTTCGCGGCGGAAGAAGATGCCGTTGCGGACGACGAGAAATTCCTCATCGATGCGATAACGCATATACTTCAAGCGAAGAACGGGTATGTAGACGATACGGGGAATGAAATAGATCAGCCAAAGCAGACCGACGATGCCCATCCACCAAGGTGTCAGGTCGAGCCACATGAATTGAGTAATCGTCGTTCCGATCAAGATGACGGCGATTAAGCCATGTAACGGCAACAATCCGAGCCGTTCTGCTCGAATCGATCGTTCTGGCAGCGTATGCCATTGTACAGTAGACATCAAAAAACACTTCCTTTCGTTTCCATTTACGGTTAAAAACGTCGCTTGGTTTCAGACAGCGGTTGACATTTTGTTTGATTTCATCGCATATATAGAAGTGAAGAACTGTAACACCAAGGAGGAACCATGTTAACTTTTGAAGAAAAACTACGAATTATCGAGACCTTCCCACAACTCGTCCGAAAAGATGTCTCGCTGAAACGCGTCAATTTCCAATTTCCGGACAGTCAGTATGAGAAGAAGAATCTCGTCTATCATTTGCATCCGAACGGTAACGGCTTCGTTTATGCCGCTGGTCTACCAGGTTATGAAACGGACGAAAAAGGTTTCGTCAACATCCGTGAATTCTCAGAACCTGCTTTAATTCTCTTATTAGAAGATGCAATCAAAGCACTCTCAACAGTCCAATCGGTCGAAACACTCGAAGAAACATGGGTCAACGATAACCAGTTCGAATTGACGTTGCTCAATGAAGACATCGACACGTGGCTCGTCTACGCCGGTGATCTTTTAGACGGTGCATTCAACTCGTATAAGGAAGCAGCGAACTATCTGGAAGAAGAAGGCTTCCGCCGTAAATAAGACAATGAGCGATCCGGTTAATCCGGGTCGCTCATTTTCATGACGAGACGATTGAGTGCCGCTTTGACGACTTGAAGATCTTCTTCATCGACGTCGAGTGTCCGGACGAGATCAAGTGGAACGGTCTCTGCTTGTTTCCGTAACGCTCGGCCGGCATCTGTCAAAAAAATCTGGATGTGTCGTTCGTCTTCCGGCTTACGGACGCGTCGCAACAAATCTGCTGCTTCGAGTTTCTTCAGTAATGGCGTCAATGTCCCCGAGTCGAGGTGGAGACGTTCACCGATGGCTTTAAGTGACTGTCCCTCCTCCTCCCAGACGACGAGCATGACGAGATATTGTGGATACGTCAGACCGAGGGGTTCAAGTAACGGACGATAACGACGCGTGATCTCACGCGAAATCGCATAAAACGGAAAACAGAGTTGTTCATCTAAAGCTAACGGGTTCATTAAAAATTCCTCCTATCGTGAGCAAACGAGTTGCATTTCGATTTAAATTGTATACAATCTAATTGTAAGCTACTTATTTGAATCTAACAACGAAAGGGAGTTACACACATGAAACCAATGTTCACATCATCTGCAACAGCTGTCGGAGGTCGCGACGGACGCGTCGTATCGGAGGACGGAATCCTTGACGTCGCCCTCGCAATGCCAGTACCAGGATCGAAAAAACAAGCAACGAACCCAGAACAACTCTTTGCTGCAGGATATTCTGCTTGCTTCGACTCTGCCTTGAACATGGTCGCTCGCAAACAAGGGATCAAACACGATGGCAGTGAAGTCACAGCACACGTAACGTTAAACGAAGCAGCTGACGGATTCATGCTTTCAGTCGAACTCGATGTTCTCGTCCGCGGGATCTCAGAAGAAGCTGCGGCTGAACTTGCAAAAGTCGCGCATACGGTCTGCCCTTACTCGCGTGCAACTGCTGGAAACATCCAAGTTGACGTCTACACACGTACGACTGACGCAGAATAAGTGTAGCATTTCTAGCCAGTCTGAGGTTTACTCTCAGCTGGTTTTTATTTTTTGCTATAAATTCGGTAATTGAAATAATTTCATTTTAGATGATAAACGGTTGCTCTCATGAAAAGAACAACCGCCCTTTTTTAAAGTTGATGGACCGATAAGATGACGAGTTCTCCGGATACGGTGACATAATAGGCATCCTCGAACCGATAACGTTCATTGTGTTCTGCGTCATAGACGGTGACCATTGGTTCCGCGTTGTCTCCAATCGCTTCGTGTAGATAGAAGCGTTCCCGTAAGACACGTTCGAACGGTTCTTTATCGAGGAATCGGGCACCGTTGCGTAAGTTGATTACTTCATGATGGTGCTCGGATCGGTCATTAACGATGAAGATCGTCGACTCAACGTCATCGTAAGTGAAATCGAGCGGTTCATAGTCACTCCACTGGATCCGGGCGACCTCTTCGACACTCGCTTCCGTATCGATCCGGTAAAAGATTTCTTCGTTCAGACGATCGGTATAGGCACTGAAGATAAGATGCCCTTCTTGTTCCCCGAGATATTGGACGGTGTCCCCTTCCCCATCTAATTTCAGTAGTGTCGCAAATGATAAATGTTCGACACCTTGTTCAATCTCCTCAATCAAGGTCGACAGTGGTGCGATCAACAGACTTTCGGAGTGATCAATCGGATCTTCTGGTGAGATGACACCACTTTCAAGGGCGTCATAGAACGAGAACTCATCGAGCCGAGCGTTACAGACGATGTACTCCTTGTCTTCGAGCGTGACGAGAAAGAAATAGAGTTCCCGGTAATTCTCCGTCATCCCGTAGAGCCGTGGATCGCGAATCGTCTGCCGTGATTCGTCCTTGACGTCATACAAAAACGCGGACGTCGTATCCGTCGTCTGCAAGAATACGAGATAGTTGTCATTGAGCACCCAGTAGAGCGTCAAATCCCCTTCCACGTAAAACGACGCAATCTGCTCGCGTTTCCCGGACAAGAGATCGAGGACGAGCACTTCCGTCTCCCCGCCTTGCTCTTGCGTATGTTCATTCAGACAATAGACCTTTCCATGACGAACAAACGGACGAGTTGGTCCGTGATCCGTCAAAGCCTGCTGCGTCAGGTCGACTTGTTCTTGATCTTCAAGATCATACCGACTGATGTGGTAACGGGCGTCATCGAGGCGACGTCGAAAATAGATCGACGACGGTGTGACATGCAAGACATCCATATGATCGGCAGGTAAAGCACTGGCATCCACTATTTCCATTTTCAATCTCCTCCTGAACACATACTACTTGTCTTTTTCCCACGAATCGTACTGCTTCAAACAGGGTCTTCTTGTGCGTTTAGTGAAGCAGAGTGCTACAATATGGCTAGATGACTACAGGATGAGGAAGGTGCAAAACGGTGCAATCACAAGATTTGAATACGATGATGCTCGAATACGTCAATGATAAGGAAGAATATGATGCCTATGCCGACAAGTTGAAGATGCTTCTGTCCGAGCTGTTAGACGCGGCAGGCATCAAATACCACTCAATCGTCGCCCGGACGAAAGACTCCGAGAGCCTGTATCAAAAGGTCTTACGGCAACCGAATAAATACCGTTCGCTCAAGGACGTCCATGACTTGACCGGGATCCGGATCGTCACCTATTTCCATGACGATGTCCGGGAAGCGGCACGCATCATCGAGAATGAGTTCGCGATCGATCGTGATCAATCGGTCGATAAGTCGACCTTGCTCGATACGACTGAATTCGGTTACCTCTCGGTCCACTTCGTCGCGTCACTCAGTGAACAGCGGCTTGCCTTAAGCGAGTATGGACGTTTCAAGGACTATACGGCAGAGATTCAGATCCGCTCGATCCTTCAACATGCGTGGGCCGAGATCGAGCATGATCTTGGATATAAAAATCCGAACAGCGTCCCGGCAGAAGTCCGGCGTAGCTTCAGTCGGGTGGCAGGATTACTCGAGATCGCCGATCAGGAGTTCGTCAACATCAAGAAGCAATTGAAACAATTCGAAGACGAGACGGTCCAACAAATCTTGTCTGATCCGCATCAAGTCCGGATCACAGCAGATAACTTGAATTACTTCATCGACCACTCCCCCGTCATCAGCGAACTCGACAAACGTCTCGTCACGTCACAAATGATGCTCGATTCCGATCAACAGTTGATCAACGAACTGATCCGAATGTTCCATTACGTCGATATCCGGACGTACGGTGAACTGATTGAAGCAGTCTCGACACATAGTCCGCTCGCCTTACGTTGTGCAAAGGTCATGCCGAATCCATTCCTGCCTCGTCAAGGAATCGGGATTGCCTATATCTGTATGGCATTGACGATCGCTGGTGAAGATACGCACCGCATTGACTACTTCTTCCGCCGTTTTTATCCGGAGTTACGCAACGTCGAAGAAATCGTCGCCCAAGTCGCCCGTGTCGTCGAGTCAGATGATTCAAGAGAAAAATATTGATTAAACTAAAATTTTTCACTATACTAAATCACGAGTGAAAGAAACTACGGTATAGAAAGAGTGAAGGATACATGGCAACTACACTAGAAGTAGCACAACGCGATCAGTTGATCGTTGATACGGAAAAAGGATTACGGATGAACTACCGCGCGATCAAAAAGGACGTGCGTAGCATGTTTACGACTTACTTGACACGTAACGAGTTCTTCATCTTAAAATCACTTTGTGCGAACAGTCCTCAAATTGCTTCAGCGCTCTCGCAAGAGTTCCAATTTTCAGCAAGCATGATTACGGCTCTGGCAGACGAATTGACGAAAAAAGAGTTGATCTCACGTGAGCGGAGCGAGCTCGATCGTCGCGTCGTCGAACTGCGGGCAACACCGAAAGGCATCGAGCTTTACGAAAAACTCGAGTCGATGAAGATGGATTACCTTGCAGACGTCTTTGAGGACTTCTCGGATCAGGAACTGGAGTTGTTCCGTTCGCTCTTAACGAAGCTTGAAAAAACAGTCTAAGCTGTTCGATGGAACGGATCCGGTCAAAAGCGATCGGATCCGTTTTTTAGTAATCGATTAGGAGGAAACACGATGTTTGATTTCGAATCAGTGCAACACTTACGAAAGACGGGACAGTATGAAGCAGCAAAGGAACTCGTCCGTCAGTATGTCGAGATAGCCCCTAACGATCCGACGGTCCTCTATCAGATGGCTTGGTGTCATGATAGTCTTGGTGAGGAACAGGCTGCTGTCCCCTACTATGAACAAGCACTTGCGCTCGGTCTTGCTGGTGAGGACCGCTTGCAAGCTCATATCGGGCTCGGCAGTACATACCGCGTCATCGGTCAGTTCAAAGAAGCATCAAGCGTTTTCCGAAGCGCGTTGCTTGAATTTCCAGACGCCCACGCCTTACAAGCATTCCTCGCGATGACGGAGTACAACCTCGGTCAAGTCAATCAGGCTGTCGGTCGGTTACTCAAGAGTCTTGCTGCGACGTCGTCGGACGCCTCGATTCAGACATTTAACCGGGCACTTCGTTATTATGCCGATCATTTGGACGAGATCGTTACGGAATAAAGCAACAGTTGACGATGGATTGGTTCGCACAGCATAATGTAACAGCCAAGCGGACTCGCTTTTGGCAGGAAAGGAAGTTAATGATGTCATCAAAAAAAGTATGGACAGTAGAAGGTTATGAAGAACAAGGGCAAGAAAAACACGGCAAGGCAAGTAAGTCAGAAACATATACGACTGAAGCGGATGCTAAGAAAGCCGCTGAGAAGATGGCGGATCAAAACGATCATCTCGACGTCTACGTGATTTATACGAATACGGTAAACGGTAAAACAGAAGAACGGTTCTTCAATTCGAACGGCAAGTATAGTGAAGAAGGATTCGAATGGTAATCTCCCTTTTCATTTAAAGGTCCACTCAAAAAATAATGGATTCGTTTCTCTTCAAGTGAGAGACGAATCCATTTTTTAGTCATGGCTTTGCCTCTCATACCAAAGCGGTATTTCACACTGAAACCCATCGTGGTCTCGGATGATCCGCTGAACACGTCGTTGCATTGCCTCCAATCCGTCTACATCGAACCGTTTTGCCCAGACGAGAGACGAGAAGACGACCATCGCCATATAGAGGCTGTAGATTTGCCAAAAGTTAGAAGGTGCTTCGTTCTCAAAGTATCCATCGATCATGTGACGGGCAAAGACGGGACTCGTCTCGACTTGAAACAACCCACATTTGACGAAGTCATGCCACGGATCGCCGTAATCATGGTTCCCGTAATCGAGGAAGGCACAGAGATGTCCATTCTCAACAAGAAGATTATCGAGATGGACATCGTCATGTTGCAGTTGATTCGGACGCTCTGCTAAAAGGGAAAGCCTCAAAAGGATGAACCGATCGAGTCGCTCGATCCACTCTGGCTCAAGCAACCCATTAACCGCTGCGCGATAGCGGTCATGTTTCGCCTGACAACGTTCTTTCCATGCCGCCGTCCCGCTCGGTGCTATCACGTCATGAATGCTTCTCAACGCTCGCCCTGCCTCCTGACCGAGTCGAGGAGCTAATTCTGGTGACTCGAGAAGCACGCTTCGGACGGTTCGTCCGGGTAGGTATGGATAAATGCCGTACGCGGTCGTCGCAGTCCGTCCGGTCGCTAGCGGTAAGACGTGAGAAATCCCCTTTTGTTCTGGTACCATTAAAGCCGCCTCTCGTTCAAACTGACGACTTAATGGGTCCGTCACGACCTTGACGATGTAGTGTGCTGTTGTTGTCTTGACGAACCAGACAGCTTGGTGCGAGCGTCCGGCAAGCCGTCTAACGCTATCGATATCGGTCAGTAATGGATGATCTGGTAGCATGAAGACTCCTTTCTGAAGACAAAAAGAGGACGCTTACTTGCGTCCTCTTCGTCATGCCTGTGGGATATAGCTGGCAATGATCTCAAGCAGATCGGCATACGCCGTTTCGAAATCGATGTTTTCGATCATATAATCGTAGTGATCGCGGTCTTTCCACGCTTCCTCGTAATCGACGAGTCGCGCTTCGAACTCCGGTGTATCACCGCGCATCAACAATCGCTCCTTCATCAAATCGGGTGGGACCGAGACGAAGATCGTGATGACTTGGTCACCAAACAGACGTTTAAAGTTTGCTGCTCCTTTTGGATCGATGTCCTTGATGACGATTTGATCCTGCTCGAGGACATCGACATACGCTTGCCGTGGTGTTCCGTACCACGCGCGGTGAACATGGGCGTATTCGATGAACCCGTCCTCTTGGATCAGTTGCTGGAACGTCTTGACGTCGACGAAGTGATAGCTTGCTCCATCAATTTCCGTCGGACGTTTCGGTCGTGTCGTCACTGACGGGATGAACCGGACGTGTGCGTATTCCGTCCGCAGACGTTTGATTAGGGAAGACTTTCCGCTGCCCGATCCACCAATCAAGAGAATGATTTTACCTGACATCGTTTTCCCCCTATTGTTGTGTCGTGAAATAACCTGTAAAGCGGAGCGCGAACTGTTCTAGTTCACTATCAACGACCGTCCCGTATATTGGTCGGATGACGATCAAGTAGCGTTCATACGAGATGATCCGGGACGTCTCATTACGTGTCATCTGGACTTGGGCTTCCGGGTAACTCTCAACATAGTACCAATCGACCGCAATCCGTTCATCGGATGGGGTCTCATAGATCCAAGTCACCGTCGTTCCATTAGCAGGAAGGGTGCTTTTCAAGGTGAAGCGCTGAATCTGCTTCAATTCACGTTTCGCTGATGCAAGTCCTGCCTCATAATCCGCAGGACGCATCGGTGTCGTCGTCACTTGCTTCGGTTTTGGTTCCGGCAAGCGGGCAAAGCCAAGCTGGAGACCGACGAATAAGGCGACGAGCGACAAACTGATGACGAATACGTATTCCTTGCGCATCCCTTCCCCTCCTCATCCTTCGAGTGTGTCGCGCATTCCTTTTGGATCATTGACGATGACGGCGTCAACACCGATCGTTTGCATCTGATGGACATCGGCGATCGTCTTCGGGGTATAGACCCGAACCGTGACGTCTTTTGCGTGAGCGAACGCGACATCCGCCTCCGTCACGCGTCGGTAATCGGGATGAATCCCCGTCGCACCGATCCGGAGGGCTTGTTCTTCCGGATGATAGATCGGATAGGGATACAGAATCGCCGTCTCGACGCTCGGGTCAAGCTTGCGAATCAGAGCAACCGAATAATGGTTGAACGAACTGAACAACAACCGATCCGTCGCAATGCCGTGCGCCGCGCAACGCTCGAGGACATACGCCTCAATGCCATCATAGCGAATCGTATCCGTCTTCAGCTCGATGTTGAGCCGCAGTGTCGCTGGTGCGAGGATTGCGAGTACTTCGTCAAGCGTCGGAATCTTCGTCTTGATCGCTTCTCCTTTGAAACGTGCTCCGGCATCGAGTGCTTGCAGTTCAGCGACCGTCATGTCGATCACACGCCCTGTCCCGTTCGTCGTCCGGTTGACAGTCTCGTCATGAATGATGACACCAACACCATCCTTTGAGAAATGGACATCGAACTCGACACCATCGACGTCGTCTTCGATCGCAGCGGCGATTGCTTCGAGCGTGTTCTCAGGAAAACGGTCACTGACACCGCGGTGTGCAAACCATAACATCAGAGTGCCTCGACGACACGCGTGTATTTCTTCGTCAAGTAGTTGACGAGGGGTGCGACCGAGATCGATTGACCCGTTGCTGCTTCGATCAGTTCAGCCGGTGTCTTCGATTTCCCGTGACGGTGAATGTTTTCCTTCAGCCAGCTTTTGATCGGTGCGAGTGTACCAGCTGCAATCAGACCATCGACGTTTTCGACGTCACGACGAAGCGCTTCGTTCAATTGTGCCGCGTAGACGAGACCGAGCGCGTAACTTGGGAAGTAACCGAACGATCCACCTGACCAGTGGACGTCTTGTAAGACGCCTTTATCGTCACTCGGGACATCGACGCCGAGATACTCTTTATAGAGACGGTTCCATTCTTGCGGGAGATCCTTCACTTCGAGTTCTTTCGTCATCAGGCGTTTTTCAAGCTCGTACCGAATGATGATATGAAGGGCATATGTCAATTCATCGGCTTCGATCCGAATGAGTGACGGTTTGACTTCGTTGACCGCTGCGTAGAAGCGTTCAAATGGGACGTCAGCAAGCGACGGGATTGCTTGTTGTAGACCATGATAACGTGCTGATAAGAAGCCTTGATTACGTCCGATGAAATTCTCGAAGAACAGTGATTGTGATTCGTGGATCCCCATCGAAGCACCTTCACCGAGACCAAGTGAATCGAGTTCCGGTTCGATACCTTGCTCATACGTCGCGTGCCCGGCTTCATGCATCGTGCCGAAGACGGAGTTCCGGTAGTCGTTCTCATCATATTTCGTCGTGATCCGCGCATCCTTCCGGTTAATCGTCGTTTGGAACGGGTGAACCGTCTCATCCAATCGACCGGACGTGAAGTCATAACCGATATCACGGAGCCATTCTTGATTCAAGGCGATCTGTGTCTCGCGGTCCGCTGACCAATCAAGCGTCGGGAAGTCTTTTCCTTCGAGTTGACTGAGCAAACCAATGATTGCTTGACGGAGTTCCGCAAATAATGGATCGAGTGTTGCGACCGTCATCCCTGGCTCATAGTCATGCAGGAGCGCGTCATACGGGTGCACATCATAACCCCAATACTCGACGAACTGGCGTTCCATCGCGACGATTTTCTCGAGATATGGTTCAAACATCGACCAATCATTCGCGTCCTTCGCCTTTTCCCAGACACTCTCGGCTTCCGAAATCAACGTGATGAACGTTTGATACTCGGCTTCTGGAATCTTCGAGTCGCGATCGAATGCTTCTTTTGCTTTCGCGAACGAGATCGCTTCGATGCCCGTCAGCGTCTCTTGCTCCATCGCTGCCAGTAATTGTTGGTACGTTTTCCCTGTCCGGCGACGGAAGCTCTCTGTTGAGAGGAATCCGATCGAAGCGGAACGATTCGCTGCACCTTGATCCGGCATATATGTCCGCATATCCCAGTATAGTAATGCGACGGCTTCTTCGTATGCGCGAAGACCATCAAAATGGTCGCGCCATTGTTGTGTCGTTGACATGATTATAGACCCCCTTGAAGTATGTAACAGTGTAGCATTTTTAGCATATCACAAAATGTTCAAAACTTTCACACACGAATGATTTTTGAAACTTTTCCCGTCAGATAAGCGTATAATGACCATACGATCAAGCAGAGCGAAAGGAAGTGGCAACAGTGAAGACAGACGCTGAGATAGCCGAGTTGATTCAGTTGAAAGAAACGGGACCGGTCTGTACGATCGAACATCTCCCAAAAGAGCTCGACTGGATCGGCACCGGTCGTAGCGCCTATGTATTCCGGGTTCGTGGCACCGACCGCGTCATCAAGAAGTTCTATCCGTCATTTCGTCCTCTCGCTGAGTTAGAAGGTGGCATTTATGAACAACTGACGACGTTTTCGACGTATGCGAGGATGTTCGAATATGGACCCGATTACCTTGTGCTCGAATACATCGAAGGACAAACGTTATTCGAATGCCTCGTCAGCGGGACCTATATTCCAGAATCCGTCTTGACGACTGTCGATGCAGCGCTAGCAGAGGCACGTGCCGTAGGTCTTAATCCATCAGATATTCATCTACGCAATATTTTGTTAACGGCAAATGGAGCACGGATCATCGATGTCGCAAGGTTCCGTCAAACCGAACCGTGTACACAATGGGATGATTTGAAGAAAGCCTACCAGTATGTCTATGCAAAACCGTTCTTCCCGAAAAAACTGAGCGAGACGTTCCTCAATACGATCGCTGATGTCTATAAGGGACGCTTGTTCGAATCGATTCGAAAGACCGGTTAATTGAAAACGCGATGCTCCTCCTTGTGAGGAAACATCGCGTTTTTTCGTTGATTATTGGACGCGATGTGAGACAGCATCCGCAAAACGAAACGTATTCTTACCGTCTTTTTTTGCGGCATATAACGCACGGTCTGCCTGTTGAATGATCGTTTTTAGCTTAATGGTTTCATCATCAAATAGCACGATCCCGATGCTGGTCGAGACAGCGTATGGCGTCTGCCATGGTCCAAGTTTCTGAAGGAGCTGCTGCGCAATTCGTTCGTACTCCTTTTTCGTCTTCTGATGGGTGAAACGAATCAAGAACTCGTCTCCCCCGATCCGGACAGAAAACGCGTCTTCATAAGAACGTGTACTATCCTGTAGTCGTTTCGCGACGTCGATCAAGACTTTGTCGCCGGTCTCATGCCCATACACGTCGTTCACTTGCTTGAATCCGTCAAGATCAAGATAAAACAGCGCACCGGAATGTTGCTGTTCCGTTTCCCACTGTCTCATCAAATAACGTCGGTTATACAATTGTGTTAGCGTGTCCTTCCAAGCAAACTGTTCGAGCTCAAGGTAATACGAAAATAGTTTCGCGATCCGTTGGAGAAGTTGAATGCTCTTCTCTTCGAATTGACTTGCTTCATAATGGACAGCGCACAACGTACCAAAGGGTTGACCATTCGTTAAGCTGATCGGAATCCCGAGATAGGACTCGATCTGTAACGCTTTTAATGCGTCCTGCATATCTTCTAAGCGCTCGTCATCGCTGATGGACTCATACCAGATGGGTTCGTTCTTTTCGAAATTGATGTGACGACAAAGTGTCTTTTCCATCTCGAACACTTGTCCTGCTCGAATCTCGATTCGTTGATGATCATTTGAGAGTCGTAAAATCATCTGTTGGTTTTCTTCGATCGTCGTTAAATACAACAATTGGTCAGGTAGAATCTCTTTCGCTAATTCCAATACATCATCTGCCAGTTCGTTAAAATTCCGATACAGTGTCATTTCTTGCAACGTATCACACCTCTTTCGTTATTCGTTCTTTTTTAGATTATATGTTTCACGAAGCAGCCCATCGATTGCACAATCCTTATATTTTCCAGTCGCATTGCGAATCATCACCCATATAGTCCTTCTTGAATCATACCGACCTTCTGCATGATTCCTCCTGGAGCTTTATCGATATTATGGGCGACTGAAACCTTATAAAGGAGCGTTTCTTGAAAACCAAAGGCAAGGACTGCAGCTAATGCATCGCTACCATTTCCATTGTTCCACAATCCGTTCTAAACATCGCTTCCGTATCAGATAGTTGGATTTTTCGTAATAAGAGTATTTTAGTATGTAACGCCGTACTCCCTTGAAACTGTTTCATTTTACTTTTGTTATAATAAAGGTATTTGAAATAAAATAATTATGAATAAACAAGTCGAAAGACGATCATGCTTGCGACAGCTAATAGACGTATATTCGTCTCACAATCAAAGTGAAGTTGCGCCCCGTGTCGTGAACTCGTCGCAATGCAGTCCCCGTTCTGATGAACACCGATCTTTCTCGTGACTGTCGAGGAACGAATCTGATACTCCTGACCGGCATACGAGACGAGTAAGACTTCTTGTAGCCGCAATTGCTGACGAAGTGCCGGATCGGTACGGATTGTACCGACGTCACGTCCATCTTTACGAATCACGAAATGTGTCGTATTGCGAAGCCATTCCGTTCTCGTTTCTTTAATTTGAAGAAGGGTTCCTTCTCCGTCGAACGTTACATCGAGGAAAAACGATTCAAACTTCTTGAAGCGCACAAGGATCGCCTGCCACCACGTGGCATAACGTCGTGAGAACGTCAGCCATTGTTCATGCGCGAGAAAACCGTATTCGTCTTTTGCGTCGCCCGGTCCGCTAAGCGAACGGACACCTCTGCCTCTCGTCTACGATAACGCAAATCACACCGGATTTGCCACCATTCGACTCTACCGTTCAAGAAAGCGACGACGGTTAAACCAAGTAATCCGTACACCTCACGTGGAGCGAGTTCCCCTGTCGTCAGGTAATGTCCGATGAAAGCGAAAAAGCATAAAACAATCAATAATAGACTCTGCACCATGAACCTTCCACACCTCCAACTCTATTTTTCCATAAAACGTCAAAAAAGTCCTCCTTTCACATGGAAAGGAGGACTAAATCAGAGGGTCGCGGCGACTTCTTGTAAATCATCCGCTGTCTCAGCAATCGCTTCTGCAATCTTACGCATGCCTTCGATCGTGCCGGCGACATCCTTCGTATCAGTCGATAGTTCATGAATTTGCCGCGAGACATTGTCGGTCTGTTCCGAAATCCGTGAGAAGGCACGGACGACTTGTTGCATCTCTGTCGTCGTCCGGACGACCGCTGTCTCCGTCATTCCCATCCGCTCTGAGACGACGAGCATCTTTTGCGTAATCTCTTGAGCGATCCGCGACGTCTCTGTTGCCGACTGTTTACTCTCTTCGGCAAGCTTCCGAATTTCTTGCGCAACGACGGTGAACCCGCGTCCCATCTCCCCGGCACGTGCCGCTTCGATTGAGGCGTTCAAACTGAGTAGATTCGTCTGATCAGAAATCGTCGTCACCATCCCAGCGATCCGTTCGATTTCCTGCGACAGACGAGACAGTTCAGCGACTTGTTCGGTCGTCCGTGATAAATCTGCAACGACATGCTCAAAGCGCCGTGTTTCTTCTTCAACCAGGACGACACCCGCTTCTGCTTCACTGACCGCTTCCGTCAACTGGATCAAAATCGCGTTTGTCGTCGTTGAGACGTGTTTGGCGTGCCGTTCAATCTCTTGGAAGTTTGCTGACGACTCCTCACTCATCGCAGCGAGTTCCTCGGTCGATTTTTGAACGCCATCCCCGACGTGTTGTTTTGCTGTCGCGATCGCTTGGCGTTCTTCATCGATTTGATCCTCATACATCGTCATGACGATCTGTTGTTCGAGGTTGAATAGTTTTCCCGCTGCCCGCATGATTCGGACACGCTCTGCTTCCGGCCAAGCACTGTCGTCAATCTTCTCACTGAGAACGTTCCAGACTTTCTGGAAGGCAGCGATGTACCATTTATTGTGCAAACCGATCCGAACATGCCGTTCAGCAATCCGGCGCCGGGCTTCGATGTAGTCCATTGTCACCTGACCATCGAACATTTGTAAGATGTGCCGAGCGAGGGTGCCTTTCAATCGTTCGAGTGTCGAATGTTTTTCAATCAACTGACGGAGAGACGGAACCCGGACTAACTCCTCGTAGAACGCATCGACCATGCTCGGCATCCAACGGGAAACATCCTCGCGGATGACTCGTGCAATTTGTAAATCGATGGCGTTTAGACCGATTAGACGTAATTGTTCATGTAAAGATGCTGGAACATTCAATATGACATGAGTGCGTTCGACTTCAATGAGCGCGTCAAAGGAAGGTGATTTCTTAACCCAATTCATATATTCATCTCCTTGTTTTAAATTCACTTCACCTCTTATATCGTCACCGTTGATTGACCTTTAAAGGGATACGTTAGTCTCTTTCTACATGTCATGGTAATTGCATGTTGGAATATTTCGGACATTTTGAGGTTCATACGATCATTAATCATGTAACTGTAATACTAGGTTTTTCATTGTGACTTCCCGGAAATATAAGAGCTATGCGCGTAAGAAACTTGAGGTGAAGCTTTGCTATTCATGAACATCTCAAACTTGAAAGATTAATTTTGGGAGAGGTAGTGCTGATTATGGAAAAAAACAAATAAAGGCTTTTCATCCCACTTCCGAGCGGAAGCGGACGATGCGGGTCGTAACATTTCATGGAGTTCAATTTTTGCCGGTGTGGTATCATTCTTATCTTTATTGATTCTTTTCAGTCTGATTGGATCGGCGATCGGTCTCGGCGTTACGGACGTCACGTCGTATAACCCGTTCGATGGCGTCGGAACAGGCTTGATCATCTGGGCGATTCTGTCATTGCTCATTTCGTTATTCGTTGCCGGATTCGTTCCTGGTGTGACGTCAGCTCGAGCCGGTCTCATTCACGGATTTTTGACTTGGTCGACGAGCGTCATCCTCTTGTTCGCTCTCTTGTCGTTTACGACCGTCAATACGTTACAATCGGTCGGTTCATTACTCGGAACAGTCGGTGGAGATGCCGGTAGCGGCATCGGGTCTGTCGCGTCGACTGCAAAAGACGCTGCGACGAAAGGGTTCGACTCCGTTACGAAAAACGTCTCAGATATCGATACGAAGGAACTCGATGAAAAGAAAATCGCTGACGCAGTTGCGAAGAACACGGATCTTACAGGCGCCGAGGCAGATAAAGCGACGCAAAACATTGTCGATGGTTTAAACACGGCAACAAAAGAAACAACGCATCAAATCAATAATGCGAAACAAACATTTGACGAGAGATCAGCTGACTTGAAGAAAACGGTTCAAGATGTTCGTCAGCAAACGGAACAAGCGACACAAACGGCATCGAAAGTTTCGATCTGAGCGTTCGTCGGTCTCCTTCTGACACTGATCTTCACGTCGTTCGCTGGGATTGTCGGTTCACGCGTCGCAACACGCGGTCGTGTCATGAATAAATAATGATTCCTTATAAAACTGATTCCGCCATGGCAGAGTCAGTTTTTTTGTGTGGTAAGACACTCTCATTGACTGCCCATGAAATTTCCTGTTACAGTATTACCTAACGACCGTTAGGAAGGTGATTTATCTGAAAGCACAACAATTGTTACAGACGAGCATCCATCATTTTGCAGCGCACGGCTATGAAGGAGCATCGCTACAAGAGATCGCAACAGAAGTCGGTATCAAAAAACCGTCCATCTACGCGCATTATAAAGGCAAAGACGACCTCTTTCTGCAAGCGACGACATATGCCTTGCAGGAACAAAAGCGTCGTTTCGCTACGTATTTCACAAAAACACGACAGCAACCGCTCGAGCAATCCTTGCACGGCTTCTTCGATTGGTTCATATTAGAGCAGCAGGATGATGTCCTGATGCGATTCATCCTTCGGGCAGCCTATTTTCCACCAGAAAAACTCGAACAAGAGATGACCGATCGCTTCAACCCATTCTTCGATTCACTGCATGATTTATTGACGCGTCTGTTACGCGAACGTGACCGAACGGAACAGATTCTCTATTCGACGGACTACAAAAGTGCAGCGCTTGCTTATTTGACGGTCGCTGAAGGTACGCTGACAGAACTTGTCTATAACGGCGTCGACGCCTTTCATGCTAGACAGCAAGCCGTCTGGCCAATCGTCTGGCGTGGCATGTCGAAAACGATTCCAAACAAGTGAGGTGGCCTATGCAAAACAATACATTGATTTTAAGTACACTCCTGCTCAACTTATTCATCGCTTTTCTCGGAATCGGACTCGTCATTCCTGTCACACCGACGATCATGAATGAGTTAAGCATCTCCGGGGCGACGGTCGGTTACATGGTATCTGCCTTCGCCTTCGCGCAATTGATTCTGTCCCCGCTTGCAGGACGTGCCGTCGATAAGTACGGACGCAAGCCAATGATCATCATCGGTTTATTCATCTTTAGCATGTCTGAGCTCTTGTTCGGTCTCGGTCAACAGGTCGAAGTCCTGTTCGCTTCACGGATTCTCGGTGGTGTCAGTGCGGCCTTCATCATGCCGGCTGTCACCGCTTTCATCGCTGACATCACGACGAACGAAACCCGTCCGAAAGCGCTTGGCTATATGTCTGCCGCCATCTCGACCGGTTTCATCATTGGACCAGGGATCGGCGGGGTCCTTGCTGACCTCGGCACGCGGGCGCCGTTCTTCTTTTCTGCCGCGTTCGGTCTGACGGCAATGGTGTTATCTATCTTTACGCTCAAGGAACCTAACCGTCATTATGAGGCGACGACCATCAAACAACAGACGGGTTTTCGGAAAGTATTTAGTCCGCTCTATTTCATCGCTTTCCTAGTCCTATTGATCTCGTCGTTCGGCCTCGCCTCGTTCGAGTCCTTGTTCGCGCTGTTCGTTGACCGGAAGTTCGGTTTCACGGCAAAAGATATCGCGCTTGCGATCTCCCTTGGTGCGATTGTCGGTGTCATCGTCCAAGTCGGGCTGTTCGATCGTTTGACACGTTGGTTCGGTGAGATTCGCTTGATCCGTTACAGTTTGATCGGTTCGACGTTGCTCGTCGTCTTGATGACGTTCGTGACGAACTATGTCTCGATCATTCTCGTGACGATGGTCGTCTTCGTTGGCTTTGATTTGATGAGACCTGCCGTCACGACCTATCTTTCGAAGATTGCCGGGGATGAACAAGGTTTTGTCGGTGGAATGAACTCAATGTTTACGAGTATCGGGAATATTCTCGGACCGATCGTCGGCGGATTATTGTTTGACGTCAACCTTAACTATCCGTTTTATTTCGCGACGATGATGCTTGCGGTCGGTATTTTACTGACATACTTCTGGCATGCACCACGTACTGAAGTAACTGAATCGGATCGTTTGTCTTCTTAAAAAAACAGCCCCATTCCCATCACTGGAAGCGGGGCTGTCGTTATGTCAGCAATCGTTCGTGTAATTGTTCAGGCGTCGGTACCGTATAGGTCGCAACCGTCTCATTTGGTCGTTCGTTGATCAGACATGTAGCAATACCCGCACGATGTCCCGCTAAGACGTCGAGTTCCCGGTCCCCGATCATGATCGTCTCGTCTAGAGCCATTTGATGCCGATGAATCAAGTACGTGACAGCTTCCGGATCCGGCTTACGGACGAAGCCATGTTCTGCAGTCAGGATGTCTTGAAAATGATGCGTCAATTCGTGTTTTGCAAGCAACGCATGAATGGATGTTCCGCGATGGGTGACGATATGATGCGTCGCACCACTTGCCGATAATGTCTCAAGCAATTCATGAATTCCTGGAAACGGACCGGACCGTTCGCGCTCGATCGTCGCCTTTTGTTGTTTGTAGTTCGTAATGAACGCTTCGGACACCGCAAACGCCTCATACATCGTCTTTGCCGAGATCGCCATCAGCTCAGCGACACGTTCTCGATCGACCGATTGCCCCTCGCTCTCGAGCATGTCCACGAAAACATCGATCAACACCGGATAGGTATCGAACAAGGTGCCGTCAAAATCCCAAATGAAGTGTTTCAACATCTGCCTCTTCCTCTCCCACTTTCTTAACACCAACAAAGACGGCTTTCCCGTCCATCTCGACCTTCCAGTCGTTGTGATTAAGTCCTTGACCGGAGACATGGATTCTCACCTGACCTGATCGTCCTATCTCATGTCCTTGCTCGACGGTGATCATCGTTTCTGAGACGGATGGCTTCATGAATTTTCGGTAATAGACACCCATCACACCACTCGCCGTTCCTGTTACCGGATCTTCGACGCTACCTGATCCCGTTGCTGAGAAGCGACGTCCGTGTAAAGTCGCCTGCGCATCATATATATCGAAACAGATGTGGTGAATCGATGCTTGAAGATAGTCAGCCAAAACGGATGCAAATTATTGATGATCTGGAATCATCCGTTGAAAATCGACGTGACGGCGAATCGGCGTTTAAGACGACTCCGGCTGGATTACCGGTTCCTGGTGTCGTCGTAAATACATCATAGTGCAATAGTTGAATCTTTTGTCTCCTCCTGTCCAATTTTCAAATCACGCACCATGTTGTTATGTGTCTTTGATTTCTGACATCCTGATTTCATGTTTATTAGATAAGTCTAACAGAACAGATGAAAAAACAAGGACGAGACGCCCTTGCCTTAGGATGATTGCATTTGCTGCCAGTCGTCTTCTTCATAAATCGACTGGACCCATTCGATCGGTACATAGAGGGACCTTGCAATCGCTTCGTCTGTTTTACCTAGTTTTCGCAACAGATGGACGATTCGAATCCTTCGTTCGAGCTCCCGGTCATCCGGTATCAGTTCAGGCATCATCTTCTCTTCTCCTTTCCACTGAATCGGCGATGGTGTTTTCATGATGATACCCGATTATTATCTGAATATTCCGATTGTTGCATAGAAGCAAGGATTTTTGATAAAGTTCCGAGAAAGATAACAGACAGGAATTCGATTCATTTTGACGAATGACTAGAAGGTAGACGCACCGATCACGAAGTCATGCGTCAAACAAACAGATTAGGAGCATCTATATGATTAAATCCAAAAAACGGTTTCAGCTAGCGATCGGTTTGCTATTGATTGGTGTTTTTAGCGGGATCCTTTTTGATGCATTGGGCTACTTTCCGCACGCGACAGCGTATCTATTGAGTATTCCGATCGCTTCCCATGACACGGAATTTCTTTTAGGATGGATCGTTACTGGTGTCACGATTGCAGGGCTTGTTTTGCTTCCCTTGTCCTTACGACGACATCACGTCATTACGACGTTCGTATGTCTCATAGCCATCATTGTAACGCCGCACGTCATGTAATGTTTGCGAATGGCTCGCTTCATTCCCATTGCAATATAAACCAATTTGAATGTATCGCTTACGACTACGCCAATGGATCGTCTTGATTCATTGGCTTTTTCTCATCTAAAAAGTAAAGTCTACTTTACAAAATGTAAAACGGACTTTACAATACAGATAACTGGAAAGGAGGTCGCTGGATGAAGCTGACGAATCAAGTCCGGATTTACCGCCAACAACAGAAGTGGACGCAAGAACAGTTCGCTGAACGGATCGGCGTGACACGCCAGACCGTCATCTCGCTTGAAAAAGGCAGCTATACGCCATCCTTATTACTCGCAATGCAAATTGCTCGCGTCTTCGATCGACCAGTGGAGGAATTATTTCAATTAGAGGAGGAGTCTTGATGAACCGCGTCATAACCCAATCTGTTTTAAATTGTTGTCTCTATTTTTTAGCTGCGTCTCTCATCAGTGCGATTCATGACAAACTTCAATTATTTCAAGATGATCCTGTATCCGGTACCGGTCTGTCGTTTGAGCTCGATCTCAGCATCATGCTACCACTGCTCATCATCGCTATTGTCGTCTCATGCATTGGCTATCTCTCACGAACGGATCGCTCCCGGTCATTTTCAAAATGGTCGACGTCAACAGCAGAATTCTCTGACTCGGACGAACGAGAAGCCCTTATCACTGGTAAGGCGACCCGCGCGGCGTACGTTGCTTTTTTGATCAGTCTTCCTATCCTGATGATTGCCTTTTTATTTGAACAGCCACTACTTGATCGGTATCCTTCGTTTCCGTTTTATGCGATCGCGCTCGTCCTATCGGTTGGAACCCTTACCTATATGACCGCTTGGATCGTCCACGTTCGCCGCTAACATCGTTTGACGAAGGACTATTGAGTTTGCGCCTGCTCCGGATGGTCCGTCAGTTGACCCTCTTCGTGATACACCGTTTCCCTAGCATATACATGTGACCGATTACAATCCGACAACAATGCCACAATGATGGCATATTCTATCTAGATGGGAGGTTAATATATGCAGACGACGCACCACTCATTTAATACACAACGTTACCACATTCGTCCGGCTCGTCTTAGTGATGCTGAAGCACTTGCTGTACTACGTCAAGCACTCGACGCGGAAACGGAGTACTTCGACCGGATGCCTGGTGAGGACGTGATGACGGCGACCGATTTCGTTGATCAGTTACACAATTCATTGATTCCGGATCAAATCCTCGTCGTTGAACGGGAGGAACAACTCATTGCTTACGCCAGGTGTCGTGGATTTGCATTAAAGCGCTTTGCTCATAAAGCATCGTTCGGCTTAGGTGTCCTGCGTTCGGATTGGGGACAAGGAATCGGCACCCAATTGACGATCCGGATGATCGCTTGGGCGAAGACGCAGTCGCTTCTGAAAATCCAACTCGAAGTCGTCGAGACGAATCACGGGGCGATCCGACTCTACCAGCGCCACAGTTTCCTAGAAGAAGGACGACTACGCCACGATCGGTTGCTGTCGGACGGCTGTTATTATGATACTGTCCTGATGGGCTTAGCATTATGAGTTTCTCATTATCGATCGCGACGTATAACATTTGGCATCATCCATACAAGCGTCAGGAACGGTTTGCGGCATTGTGTGCGGAAATCAATCAGCATCAACCGGATGTTCTTCTGCAGGAAGTGATGTCGACGTTTCATCCGGATGAACCGTTCGTCTCAATCGCCGAACATCTCGCAGAGGCGACCGGTTATCCGTATTGGATGATGGATCCTTATATGGATTCACCGGATGAAGGACTTGCCATTTTAACGAAACTGCCGTTTGAGCGAACGGATTCGAGTGCCGCAGCGACAGCAAACATCAACCATCACTGTGCGATTCGGATTCCGTTTTCGATTGAAGGTGTTCGATTTGCCGTGACGAACATTCATTTCAACTGGCGTGCTTCAGACATTCGACTCGATCAACTTCGATTCGTCAACGAATGGATTGCCTCACAAACAGATGACGCGACGGTCGAGTTCCTTGGTGGTGACTTTAATGATTGTCCAAATTCTTCTCTGCATCAAGCAACGCTTAAGGAGTGGGTCGATCTCGCTGACAGTTTTGCCATGCGGACCGGTCAACTTGCTCCTGTGACTCTTGATCCTATGACGAATTCGTATGCTAAAAAGAATGACGGAATCACGACACCTGCCCGGTACGATTGGTTGCTGTGTCAACGCTCACCGGCACCAGTGACCTTACAACGCGTTCAATTGATCGGACATGAACGACTGCCCCATCACGTCATACCAAGTGATCATTATGGGGTCCTCGCTCATATGACGATTCACTAAAACGACGAGGCTGACTCAAAAAAGAATGA
>NZ_DFQK01000032.1:0-7789 GCF_002377745.1 Exiguobacterium sp. UBA3491 | reverse complement strand
ATCATTCTGCCACCCTTATCTTTAGAGGACGACATGTGAGTCAGCCCCGTCGTTTATTTTTTATATTCTTTTTCTGTTCCGTCCGAGAAGTCGATCTCTACCTCGAGGCGGGACGCATCTTGAATCGCAAATACACGCTCCACTTCCGCGATGACATCTTTCTCAGATGTATCCGCATCTACTTTTAAGTTCTTGAACTTCGCGTCGAGTTCCGTCATCGCCGCGTCCCCGCGTTTGTTTTCATCTTTATACTGGTATTCGGCTTCCGTGCCGTCATTCTCTCGGTCATAGCTGATGTCGATTGCGTCCATATCCCCGTTGACGTCCGCTTCAATCGATAAACTGGTGAATCCATAATCCGTATCTGCATTTTTCGTGACCGCATCCTTATCTTTCATCGTATTGTCGGTCGTATTCGAGTTTGTAGATCCGTCCTCGACCTTGTCCGTCGCCGTTTCGTCGTTCCCACATCCTGCTATCATTAGACTCATCGCAAATAAGGTCGCAACACCGTATCCTGTAACATATCCTCTCTTCATTCCATCACATTCCCTTCTGCTGGAATCGGGTGCGCTTTCAATAGCCGAGCAAGATGCAAAAGATTGGCAGCTAAAAACTGGGCATGCCGTTTCGTGAAGTCATTGTCACGTCCGGCTTCGATGTAAGACGGTCCAGGTCCCGCTTCACCGACCCAGTACGCATCGACATTGGGGGGAATCGTGAATCCGATGTGCGACAGACCGTATAAAATCGACGCGGACGCGTGTTTCGCCCCATCCTCGTTGCCGGTGACGATGACACCACCGACCTTGTTATAATAGATGGCTTGTCCAACGTCGTTCGTCAAGCCACTTCCCCCGTATAACCGTTCGATGACTTGTGTCGCGACACTACTTTTTTCACCGAGCCACAGCGGGGTCCCGATGACGACGATATCTGCCTGTTTGACTTTGTCGAAAAGTGAAGGCCATTCGTCGCCATTTCCTTCATCTTCCGTCACACCGAATGCGACTTGATGGTCGACGACACGGACGATTTCTGAATCGACGTCCTCATGCTCCCAGTACGCGATCACGTCACGAATCAACGCTTCCGTGTTCGATGGTTCTTGTGATGCTTTTAAAGTACAGTTCAAAAATAAAGCGCGTACCATCCATTCATCCTCCCCTATTGAATTGACATGTTCCTCGTCCTTAATCCTTTCCTGATTCCGATCTTAAGTAAACAAAAAAAGCCTCCGCCTTCGCGAAGACTTTCCTTGTCAGAGACATGACTTGATGTGTTGATAGTTTTGATTGCCACCGGATAAGTTACAGACGTCCCTGAACCCGAGATTCTTCAAGACGTTCTGTGCCGCGTTTCCTGTGACACCTTTATTGCAGTAAACGATTGTCGGTACCGTCGGATCCAGTTCCTGCGCCCGCTCACGTAACTCACCGAGCGGAATATGGATTGCCCCGTCGACATGACTCTTCTCGAACTGAGCGCGTGACCGCGTATCGATGATTTGGAAGACATTGCCCGCAGCGACCTCTTCCATCAAAGCGTTCGGTGTTTTCAGACGGGCCGTTCGTTTGATCGCGTTATCGAGGGCCATCCCGGTATAAAGAACGGGGTCCTTCGTCGTCGAGAATGGCGGCGCATAAGCCAGATCAAGATGGAATAAGTCTTCTGCTTTTGCTTTGAAGCTGATCGCGGTCGCAAGGACATCGATCCGTTTATCGACCCCTTGCGAACCAACGATTTGGGCACCGAGGACACGACCATCGCTCCGATCTGCGATCGCCTTGATGACCATTTCTTTGCCGCCGAGATATTCAGGACGATCGGGCTTGATGTTGTGCAATACTTCAATGTCATACCCAGCGTCGCGTGCTTCTTTCTCAGTCATTCCGGTCTGGGCGACCGTCAAATCGAATGCTTTAAAAATACCCGTTCCAAGGATTCCCCGGTGTTCAATCGTTTCACCGGTGATGACCATCCCAGCGATTCGTCCCATCTTGTTTGCCGTCGAACCAAGCGGACGGTACAGTGGTTGACCGGTGATGACGGAGAAGCTCTCGGCGACATCACCGACCGCATAAACGTCCTCGATGTTCGTTTGCATCTGTCGATTGACGGCGATCGCACCGGTCTGTCCAATCGTCACGCCGATCTCTTGTGCGAGTTGCGTGTTTGGTTTGACACCGACTGACAGGATGACGAGATCCGTCTCGATCCTCTCGCCACTCGCAAGAACGACTGCACGAGCCGTTTTCTCCCCTTCGAACGAAGCGACGGACTCACCGAGTCGCAAGATGACGCCGTTCGCTTCGAGATGGTCACTAACGCGTTTTGCCATATCAACGTCTAGCGGTGGCATGACTTGCGCCAATCGTTCGACGAGCGTCACTTCGATTCCGCGATACGTCAACTGCTCCGCCATCTCGAGTCCAATGAATCCGCCTCCGACGATGACAGCACGTTTTGGCGCATGCACGTCGACGTAACGACGAATCGCTTCCGCATTGCGGATGTTACGTACCGGAAAAATGTTTTCGAGATCGACGCCCGGTAGCGGCGGAATGATGCTAGAGGCACCAGTCGCGAAAACGAGCGTATCGTACGTATCCGTGAATGTCTCACCCGTATCCAGATGACGGATCGTTGCTGTCTTCGTCTCATGATCGATCGCTTCGACGTTATGACGCGTCTTGACGTCGATGTTGTAACGTTTCTTGAAGAACGCCGCATCGCGTGGCGTCAATTCATCGAGCTCAGCGATCTCACCACCGACGAAATAGGGAATGCCACAACCGGAATAGGAGATGTCCTCGTCCCGGTCGTAGATCGTGATCTCTAAGTCTTCACTATTGCGGCGTGCCTTCGCCCCGACCGATGTGCCGGCAGCGACCGAACCGATGATAAGTAGTTTTGTCATAGAAACGTCCTCCTTTTAATAGAGCAGTAAGCTGATATAGAGCCCGAGCAACGCGATGGCGAGCGTCGGAATCGTCAAGACGGTACCGATTTTGAAATATTGTCCCCACCCAATCCGGACTCCTTTCGAGCGCAAGACATGGAGCCACAATAATGTCGCGAGACTGCCGATCGGCGTGATTTTTGGACCGAGATCGCTACCAATGACATTCGCGTAGATTAAGGCGTCACGAATCGCTCCCGTGGTTGCTGTATGCTCGATTGACAAAGCATTGATCATGACAGTCGGCATATTGTTCATGACTGAGGATAACAGGGCGGCCAAGAAGCCCATCCCGAACGTCGCCGATGCGAGATTCGTCGCCATCCACTCGATTAACTCTGCGAGGACTTGCGTCAGTCCGGCATTACGTAGACCGTAGACGACGATATACATACCAAGGGAGAAGAAAACGATCGCCCACGGGGCACCGGCAAGGACCTTCTTCGTCGGGACGCTTGGTGATTTTTGCGCCAGGAATAAGAAAAAGACAGCGATGATGCCAGCAACGAGACTGACCGGAATGCCGATTGCATCACTCGTGAAATACCCGATGAGCAACAAACCAAGGACGATCCACGAAGCACGGAACATCCGCATATCGCGAATCGCAGACGTCGGTTGCGCCAAATCCTCGACAGCATAAAGTTTCGGGATCTGCTTCTTGAAATAGAGATACAAGACGAGTAGACTTCCCGCGACTGAAAAGACGTTGACAAAGACCATCCGCGCCGCATACGCCGTAAAGCCGATGTGAAAGAAGTCCGCCGAGACGATGTTGACGAGGTTTGAGATGACGAACGGAAGACTCGCCGTGTCGGCGATGAAGCCGGTGGCGAAGACATACGCCAGGACGACCGCATCCGGTAACTTCAAATGACGGACCATCGCGAGGACGATCGGTGTCAGGATCAAGGCAGCCCCATCATTCGCGAACAAGGCCGAGACAAAGGCGCCGAGTAACGTCATGTAAATGAAGAGTTTAAGACCGCCACCACGGGCGATCCGGGCCATATGTAACGCTGCCCATTCAAAGAAGCCGATCTCATCTAGAATCAACGAGATGACGATCAAGGCAATGAAGGTGAACGTCGCGTTCCAGATGATCCCCCAGACGGTCGCGACGTCTCCCAGTTCGACGACGCCCGTCAAAAGTGCAACGACCGCCATCCCGATCGCCGAGTACCCGATACCGAGCCCTTTCGGTTGTTTGATGATTAAAAATAAGGTGATCAGAAATATTCCGATCGCAAGCCATTGTGATGCTGTCAATTAATTCACTTCATTTCTTCATTTGATAGCAGTCGTATGAGGACTGCGATTAACACGTTATTGTATTAGGAACGTCTGCTACGCCCACTTGTTCGAGGATTCGTCGCAACAGGTCATGCTGCCCATGCTCTGAATTTAGTCGAAAGTAGTTCCATTGGCGCTCCCGTCTTTCCAAGATGACACCAGCTGACCGAAGTAGTTTGAGATGACGACTGACTGCCGGTTGTGAGATGCCAAACAAATCAACGAAGTCACAGACACAATGCTCTCGCACCGCAAGACGTCGGATGATTTCAAGTCGGGTCGGATCTGAGAGCAACTTCAGAAACTGACTGACTTCTATGGTCGAATGATCGGCGGTGATGGATGACATATCGGTTTCCCCTCTTTCTCGATTTCGTTCGATGACATAACCATATTATTATATAACATGATAGTTATGCAATGTCCTTTCACCGTAAATCGTTTCGTCGTTCCAACAACAACACATCGCGCCATACTCCATGATGTCTTGCAATCGCACGCCGTCGACCGACAAGTTCGAATCCGAGTCGCTCATGCAAGCGTCTGCTTGCCTCGTTTTCAGGAAACAGTTGAGACTGAAGCGTCCAGATGCCTTGAGTGTCCGCAAAATGAACCATCGTCTCTAACAAAAGTCGACCACCGCCTTTACCACGGACGGAGCGTTCTACATAGATACTGACTTCTCGAATCCCACTGTAAACAGTTCGTTCAGATATCCGACTCAACTTTCCCCAACCGACAATAGAGTCTTCCTTTATCAATACGAATCGTTCACATTGGGTGATCGCATTCCAAAATGCATCCGAATCAATCGTCATCTCGAATGTCGCATTTCGATCTTCAATCCCTTGACGATAAATCTCAATCACTTGAAGACGATCCTCTTCTTTCATCCATCGAACGTACATCCAAAATCCTCCTTTTCGTCTGATTAATTAAATCATCATCTATTTACTTGCAAAATGCAAATATTTATCGTATAACTGACTCATCAACGATATTTTGAAAGGAGACTTTACATGACTGAGACACGTGAGTTGTTTCAAACGTTCACCCGCCGCTTTGGTTTGCTTAACAAGAATTGCTGCGCCTTTCTGGATGAAGATATTTCACTTGTCCAAAGCCATTTATTATATCAAGTCGCGAAACACCCAGATTCCTCGATGCAAGAAATTGCTGACCAACTCGCTCTTGATATCACTACATTCAGCCGACAAGTACAAACATTGATTAAACGAGACCTACTAGTAAAGCGTCCCGCGATCAACGATCGGCGAATTCACCTACTTCGCCTGTCCGAAAAAGGATTGCGTGTTGCTCAAGCCATCGACGAAGAGATGAACACGTATCTGGATGCCATCTTCTCATCAATGACTTCCTTCGAAAAAGCACATGTCCTCCAGGCAATCGACTTGCTTAATACGAAGATGGGCGAGAGTGACGTCTGCTGTAAACCATGTCTCTAATACTTGCAACCTACAAATAAAAAGGAGGTTTTATTCATGCCATACGGTTCTTCCCACCCCATCGTCATCATCGGTGCCGGACCGATCGGTCTTGCAGCTGCAGCTCAACTTGTAGTGGAAGGTCAATCGTTTTTATTATTTGAGAGAGGTCCTTCGATTGCGCATCAGGTCAAACAATGGGAACACGTTCGGATGTTTTCAACATGGCAATACAATATCAGTGATGCAGCACGTCATTTGCTCGAGTTGACGGACTGGAGCGCCCCAACGGACGATGCTGTGCCGACCGGAACTGAATTGATCAATCAATATCTTGCCCCACTTGCTGCTTTACCGGAAATTGCTCCCTCTCTATATTTCCAACATGAGATTCTCTCGATCTCACGGGCAGGTCTAGACAAGATGACAAATGCCTCACGTGAAGTAACGCCGTTCGAATTAGTCATAGATACGCCGAATGGTCGTAAACATATTCTCGCTCGCGCGGTCATCGATGCGTCTGGCGTCCTCGGGCGACCAAACCCTGCAATCAGTTCCGGACATCGAGTCGAAATCGAGCAGAACTTATCTGTCCGGTATTCGATCGTAGATGGGAAACGTGATACTGTTGTTTTCGCGAATCAATCCGTCGCTGTCATCGGTAGCGGGCACTCGGCTTTGAACTCGCTCCTTGAACTCGTTTCCATTAAAGCGCACCACCCTGAAACGGAGATTCATTGGATCCTTCGCAAATCGGACCCCGTTCAAGCTTACGGCGGCGAAGATAAGGATGCACTGGAAGGTCGCGGGGCACTCGGTTCACGTATCCGTCAGCTCGTTGAAGGAGATCAGATTAGGATTCACTCCAACTTCAAGACCCAGTCCATTGAATCAAAAGGACAGTCGTTTGGCATCACTGCGCAAGATGGTCGATCCCTCCATCACATCGATCAGCTAATCGTCAACGCAGGAAGTCGACCCGACTTTTCGTTCCTCGAGGAAGTACGGCTTGATATCGATCCTGTCACCGAGAGTAGTCGAGTACTTGCTCCTCTGATTGATCCGAACTTTCATAGTTGCGGAACTGTCCGTCCACATGGGGAAGCGGAGTTACGTCATCCTGATCACGGACTTTATCTGGTCGGTGCGAAGAGTTACGGTCGTGCTCCGACCTTCCTGCTTGCTACCGGTTATGAACAAGTTCGATCAATCGTTGCTTTTCTTGTCGGAGATGAGGCACGTGCCAAGCAGATCAATTTATCATTACCAGAGACGGGTGTGTGCAACGTTTCTCTGCCACAATCATCGACTTCCTGTTGCTCTTAAAAATATACATCGGACCAGTCTTAGACAGGTCCGATTTTTTCTGCTAGCTCTATGATCACACCTTCTGGTCCTCTTATGTAACATAGGCTATACTCATTTTCGTAATTCGCGACGTCCCCAATCGGTTGATATCCATGATTCGCTAACCGTTTGAGGAGTGTATCGAGTCCTGTCACTTCAAAACAGAGATGACGCAATCCACTGGAATAAACGGTCTGGACGACAGTGGACGTCTCAACTGGTCGTTTGAACCGAACCAGTTCGAGCCAGATTGCTTCACCTGGTAACCCAAGAGCAACACATTCCGTCTTTGCCCCGTCTAGATTCAACAAACGTTCGAGCAACTTCCCTTCCATTTCCCATCGTCCACGTACTTCGAGCCCGCAAAGCGAAAAAAAGTGAATCGCTTCTTCTAGGTTCACGACGTTCAGACTGATATGATCCGTTCGTTTAATTGGCATCCGTCATTCCTCCTCAAGTGTGTCAGAATGTTGTCAAACCGTTGCTAGAAAGCACATCTAGAGCGTTTCGACGTGGTGTCTGCAGTTTGTATCGTCATTAAAATATAAGTATGAAAGATCGTGTCCACTTACGAAAAGGAGTCGAAATAACATGGAAGACGTCAACCTTCTCGTCCTTGCGACCTAGAACATATTTTGGGTCAGATTCGGTCTGATTACCTTCTCTGCCGTCAAAACGATGTCCGCAACGAAAAAATTGAAATCCACTTAATCAAAAGACTGAACTGAACCCTGAATGGTGG
>NZ_DFQK01000018.1:1386-12749 GCF_002377745.1 Exiguobacterium sp. UBA3491 | reverse complement strand
CATAGACATCGGTAAACGTGTTGTAGAGCGCGACGGGTGCTAGACGGACAATGTTCGGTGCCCGGAAATCGGGGATGATCCGGTTTTCCTTGAGTGCTTTACAGATCCGTGCCGCTTCCGGATGCTCGAGGCTGAGATGCGCCCCACGGCGTTTATCGTCGATTGGATTTCCGATGACGAAACCGTACGGTATGAGTTCCTGCTCGACAAGGTCCATCATGTACTGCGTCAGCGCAAGGGACTTCGTTCGGACGGCTTCAATACCGACTTCGTCAAACATCTCTAACGCACCGATTTGTGGGGCGAGACTTAAGACGTGTGGTGTTCCAATCTGGAAAGCGCCTGCGTGCGAGGCCGGTGTCATCGTGTGATCCATGTCAAACTGTTTATCCTTGCGCGAACCGAACCAGCCCGTCAGCCCGGGCAACGTTCCGAAATGACGTTCGTGGACGAATAATCCACCGACTGTTCCAGGG
This sequence comes from Exiguobacterium sp. UBA3491, assembly GCF_002377745.1. Taxonomy (NCBI): domain Bacteria; kingdom Bacillati; phylum Bacillota; class Bacilli; order Caryophanales; genus Exiguobacterium; species Exiguobacterium sp. UBA3491. The sequence continues at coordinate 12,273 of NZ_DFQK01000018.1, read as the reverse complement.
CCGCCGTTCAAGTGCTTGTAATTACACCAGTAAGCAAAGTCGACGCCCCAGTCATGGAAAGCGTGCGGAACGGCTCCGACGGAATGACAGCCATCAAAACCAATCAAGATGCCGCGGTCGTGTGCCGCTTTCGTTAAACGCTCCATATCGAGAATCTGTCCGCTTCGGTACAGCACGGCAGGCAAGACAATCAAAGCGATATCGTCTGTCATCGCGGCAATGATATCGTCCTCATCTAAAAAGCGACCATCATGACTTGGTACTTGGACGAGATGTGTCTCTGGATCCAGTCCGCGTAAACGAAGCTGACTTTGTAAAGCATAGATGTCCGACGGGAACGTCAGCGCATCCGCTAAAATCTTATCTCGTCCTTCTGTTGGTTGGAAAAATGTCGCGACGAGTTGATGTAGATTGACGGTCGTCGAACCGGTGACCATGACTTCTTCCGCTTGTGCGCCGACAAGCGGAGCGTTGAGGACAGCGAGACGTTCTGATAATTCGAACCAAGGATGACGTCCTTTCATCCAGCCATCGATCCCGAGCTCTTTCCAGGCTGATAGCGACTCGAGCAACGTCTTCTCGGCACGCTTCGATAATAAACCGAGCGAGTTTCCGTCCATATAGATACTACCCGGTTGCAGATAAAACTCATCACGATAGGTGGACAATACATCTTGCTCGTCCCGAGCAACGGCATCGGTCCGTTTTGCTTGCAGTGTCATACGTCATCCTCCTCAAATGAATACTCAATCAATTTTGACAAAAGCGTAGCAAACAAATTGACATTGTGTCAATATTATCGAATAGAGAAAACAAAAGGAGTGAAGGACATGTCATCTTCTCAACCAGAAAAAATCGATAAACGGCATCTGCGCACAGTGCGGACACGCGAAAAACTGTTGAGTGCGGCACGTGACGTCTTCTTAGAACAAGGGTTTCAAACGTCAACGATTTCACAAGTAATCAAACAAGCTGGCGTCGGCTACGGAACAGCCTACGTGCATTTTGAAGGGAAAGATGAGTTGCTCGTCGTCCTGATGGAAGATGTCATGAGTCGTTTCCATGCGATCGCGGAACGAACATTTGAACCGACGACGTCGCTAGAGGCAAAGGAACGTATCGTGACGCAAGCTACGGATTTCTTACGTCTCGCGGAAGAAGAACGAGCGATGCTACGGATCGTCGAGCAAGCAATCGGCGTCTCTTACATCGTCCGTGCGAAATGGAAAGCGATTCGAGAACGCTTCATTGATCGGATCAGTCAGGATATCCAGTATGCGCAGGAGACAGGACTTGCGCGGCAGGATGTCGACTCGAAACTCGTCGCCCGTGGTTGGTTCTTTGCGAATGAGATGTATTTATTCGAAGTCGTCCGCGAAGAGGCGACAGCGACGATCGAAGAGATCGCACACGTCTTAGCGACGATTTATACGCAAGGACTCTACCGGATCGAGGATTGATGAACGGACAGGAAGGGAACGTTTCAAAGTAGAAGGGAGCGTGACCGGGATGGCGTTTGATTACGATCTCGATTTCAAGACGACGGATTTTCGTAAGGAGCCGGAAAAGTACCGGGTTGGACGCGGGGAGCAAGGGGTCTTACTCGTCGAACCTTACAAAAGTGAGATTTTGCCGCATTGGCGTTTTAAGACGCCGGATATCGCGAAGGAATCGTCTGAGAAAATTTATGAGATGTATTTAGCTTATAAAGAAGACGGGGACTTCGTCGGCATGGATATGGCGCGGAAGTTCATTCAGATGGGACATACGCGCGCGCGACGTTACGCGAACTACAAGGGTGGGCGCAAATATAAAGATAAAGAGACCAAAGAATTACACACACGCGAAATCGACGAAGAAAAAGCAAAATCCGCGGCCATCTTCCAAGAAAAATGGGATTTGATTCGGGCGGACGAAGAATACCTTGAACTCAAACGTGCGCATCAAAAGCAGTACGGATAAGTCATTTCAAAATAAAGGGAATCGATTCAAACCATGCGATACTGAAAAGAAAACGGGAGGCATAAGGATGAACCGTTGGTGGATTCCGCTGTATCCGATTGGTCTATTTTTACTAGTTGATCACTTTTTCTATGATATTTCATTGATATGGCTTATCATGCTTGGTATTGTGAGCATCCTTTTAAGTATCCGTCCGAAGCGACCATCCTTTTCGTCATATCGTCCATTAATGATTGGGACGTTTTTGATCGGCTGCGGTCTGATGCCATGGTTGACGCTGGATTTTACAGGAGTCGTCTTCGTCTTCTTGTTAACAGAAATCGTTGCGAAACTGCTCGTGTCAGTAACAGAGGAACAATTCGTATGACGAATGAATAGGGATAAATGAAATAGCCTCGATTACTCTGTCTGATAGGATAGAGTAATCGAGGCTATTTTTGATTCATTTAAGAACTCTGTTCGACCTTGGCAATTAATCGTGCTTGACGTTTTTGCCAGATGAATGATCCGATGAACGTCACGACAAGGAAGATCAGACCAAGTGCGAATGGATAGAAAATGTTGACGTCATACAGTACACCGGCAAGCGTCGGTCCGAGCACGTTCCCGATACTCATGTAGGCGTTGTTCATTCCCATAGCAAAGCCTTGCTCATTACCAGCGAGCTTTGAAATCATCGTATTCAAGACGGGACGTAAAATCGATGTCGCAAGGAAGATGACGAGGGTAATCGCAAAGAATCCACCGTAACTTGATGTCAATAATGACAACAGGAAGCCGAGTGCTGCGATGAACAGGAACAGGTTCAGGACCTTTCCTTCGCCTAAATTACGGGATAACTTATCGACGATGAAGATTTGAGCAATGACGCTGATGATTCCAGTTGACGTCACCATGATCGCGATGTCCTTCGGTGAAGCACCGAATTGATCATCAACGAACAGACCGAGTACCGATTCGTATGCCATGAGACCAAAGCTCATGACGAGTGTAATGACGAGCGGTACGAAGTACGGTTTTTTAAACGATGTCCCCAGTTTCTTAAGCATCGATCCTTCATCTGGTGCCATCGCTGTTGCATCGTGTTGTTCGCTTTCTTGAAGTAACAAGACGCTGAATAAGACGGCTGCACCCGAGACGATCGCTGAGATGAGCAATGGCAATTTTAAGTCATACTCGGCAAGGAATCCACCGATTCCTGGACCGATGACGATCCCGAGTGACATCGCAGCTGAGACATAGCTGTTTCCTTTTGCACGTTGATCCATCGTCGTGATGTCCGCAACGTAAGCAAAAATCGCTGGAATCAGGAGTGCGGCACCGGCACCGCCGATTGCGCGCGAGATGTAGAGGACCGTGACAGAGTTTGAGAAATAGAAGACAAACATCGAGAGCGTCAAGCCGACCAATCCATAGATGATCATCTTACGACGACCATATTGATCTGCCCATTTACCAGCAATCGGTGACATGACGAGCTGTGCTCCGGCAAAGATGGCAATCATTAATCCAGCCGCCGTCCCACCTTGTCCAATCGACGCTAAGTAAGCGGGTAGAATCGGAATGATGATCCCGAAGCTCCCGACCGCAATAAACATATTGATCATGAGGACCGTTAATTTTTTTCGTTGATCCGCGTGCAAGGGGACCCCTTCTTTCGACTCGCTTTTTGTAAGCGGTTATTTGTTTCACTTTCATTATCTTAGATTCAAGCTAAAGCGCCTGTCAATCATGAAGAATTTCTCTAACAGAAAAACGTTCCGATTGCGTCTCCATTTGGGGAGAGAGACGTCATCGGAACGTTTTTATTTTGAATTGGGGCTTGATTGGCGCGAGCAGGGGTAGCTCGCAGAATGCGCACCTCTTAAAAGTGCGTCAACTTGTCCTTCAGGGACGTTCTCGGTTTGACAGGTGGAACGAGGGCTGGCCAGCCGATTTGAATGACGCCGAGAACTCGTTCATTTTCTGAAGCGTGAACGATTGAAGCATATTCTGGTGTAAACCAATGTTTTCCGCTCTTCCAGCAGCAACCAAGGCCGCGCTCTGTCGCCACCAACTGTAGATTTTGAATCATGGCAGCTGTTGCGAGTGTATCCTCTAGCTGTTGATCCGGTGTCCCTTGTACCTGACAAAGTACTGTTAAGTAAACCGGGACTTCCCGTAATTTTTGTTCAGCCTGTTGACGTTGTTCAGATGTTTTCGTCTCGAATTGACCACGCGCTGTCAGTAACTCCATCAAAGCATCGACGTACCGAGTTTGTCCCTCTTCGATTGCGAGAACAAAACGCCAAGGTTCTCGTAATTTATGATTCGGGGCATACATCGCCGTTTCGAGTAATGCCTCTACTAATTCGACTGGAACTGGTTGTTCCGTATAAGACCGGATGGACCGGCGTGTTTCAATCACTTGTTGGACATGCATCCGTTTCATCTCCTCACTGAGTACTTTTTCACTATAGATGATAACGATTATCATTGTCAATATTATTTGTCAGAAAACAAAAAGACGATTCCTAAGAAGAAATCATCTTTCGTTGAATTTGTATTAAGAGGCTTTTCGTTCCTCTTCTTGAGCAACAGTCGTTAGTTTCTTTTTCATGAGACGAATCCGGTACAACGCAAATAAATAATGGGCGAAATAAATCGTGAATCCCATGAAAAGCGTTAATGCTACATGAATCTGAACGCCAGGAACAGCATGAAGCTGAATGAAGAGCAAGACAGCCATTGCCATCGTATAGAGCACCATTTCCACCGATTGTGGCATGACGCGTTGACGTTTTAGGAAAAAGGAACGCATGAGTGGTAGGACGACGAGACTGACGAGACGATCGACCAGACCGATGACGAGCACACTGATCACCATCGCTAAACCATTTTCAAAAGTGATTAATCGTGGAAAAACAAGATATGTGACGAGTAATAGTGGTCCAACTAACAAAAAGATTGAAATCGAGGCACGTGCAAAGACGAAGAGCCCGTTGACACTTGTTAAAAAGGCGCGAAAAATCTTTTGCGACCAAGGCGATGGTCGACCGACTTGCCAAGCAAAACAACAAGCAAAGATAAACGCATAAAATTGCAGAAAGGCAACCATAAAGCATCTCCTTTAGATATGAAACTCATTGTCCCTAGTGTATCGATTTTAAGAGAGAAGTGCAAAGAAGAACTTTTCACGAAGTATAGCAAAAGACCAGCTGATATGACATCAACTGGTCCTTCATGAATCAATCCAGATTTGGTTCTTTTTTTCCGTGCAAGAAGAAGGACAGAATCAATGCGAGCGCAGATAAAACGGTCGCAATCCAGAACGCGTCAGTGATCCCTTGGATCGTTGCTTGTTTTGTCAGCATCGTAAACCAACTCGTTGAAGCAGCTTGTGAGCTACCCAGCTGTTGTCCAAGATCGTTTAAATGTTGCGAAAGCGTCGGGTCGAGCGTCGTGAACTGATTCGCATCGTCTGCCAAGTGAGCCGTCGTTTGACGGGTCATGACGGTGACGAGAATTGCCGTTCCAATGGAGCCGGCGACTTGACGAAGTGTGTTTTGGGTTGCGTTTCCGTGCGGGATCATCTTCATCGGTAAGGCATTCATTCCGGCAGTCATGATCGGCATCATGATGAATGCCATACCGAATGACCGAAGCATGTAGATGCCCATGATGGAGTAATACGACGTATCCATGTTCAATTGCGTCAATTCCCATGTCCCGTACGTCATCAACGTCAAACCGAAGATGGCGAGCGGACGGATACCGAAGCGGTCAAATAAACGACCAGCAATCGGTCCGGTGATTCCCATGATCAGTGATCCTGGCAATAGAAGTAGACCGGAGTCGACCGGTGAAAATCCACGAATACTTTGAAGGTAAATCGGTAAAAGCAACATCCCACCGAACAAGGCCATCGTGACGATGACGTTGATGAAGAGGGTAAATGAAAATTCCGGAACCTTCAAGACGCGAATGTTTAACATCGGATCTTCCATCGACAGCTCACGCATTGCAAAAGCAGCGATTCCGATTAAACCGATGACGATTGAGCTGATGACGATCGGACTATCCCAACCGTCATTCCCAGCTTCACTAAATCCATAAAGGAGACTGCCGAACCCAATCGTACTGAATAAGACACCAAGTGCATCAAAAGAAGGTTTCGAGAGTGGCTGTGTCAGTCGGAACCAAGCCGTACCGAGTAGCAATGTCACTAATCCAAAGAACGACATCGCATAAAACATGACGTGCCAATCATAGTTTTGGATGACATATCCCGTGATCGTTGGTCCGACTGCTGGAGCGAGAATCATCGCGATTCCGAGCATTCCCATGGCAGCGCCACGCTTATGCGGTGGGAACAATGTCATGAAGACATTTGATCCGAGTGGCATTAAGATACCAGCACCTGCCGCCTGAACGACACGCCCGATCATCATGACCGGGAAGTTCATCGCCATCGAACAGATGATTGATCCCAAGAAAAAGAGTGTCATCGAAGCGAGGAACAACTGGCGGAACGTATAACTGCGCATTAAAAAAGCACTGATCGGAATCAAGATCCCGTTGACGAGCATGAAACCTGTCGTCAACCACTGGGCAGTGGACGTCGACACGTTGAAGTCATTGATTAGAACCGGTAACGCGACATTAATCAACGTTTGGTTCAAAATAGCAATGAACATACCAATCAGTAAGACCGTCAGTACTTTCGGAATACTGACGTTTTCAGTCGATACTTGTTTTGAAGGTGCTGCGACTGGTGATGTCACGGTCATCGTCGGTTCCGTCTCGAGGGACTCCTCAAGTGTTGGTCCGTCAGTGGCCAGTGCGATGTCGGATTGACGATTCCGGCGGGCGATCCAGTTGACGCCGATGATGATCAGAATCGTGAACGCACTATATCCGAACAAGAAGGTAGTAGACATGAATGTCCCTCCTTAATCCTTATGAATGCGGACGGTCACATTCATACCAGGTCGAATGTCGAGTGATTTTTCTTGCGAGAGTGATACTTTAACTGGAATGACTTGTGCGACTTTCGTGTAGTTCGCATTTCCGTTTGAAGAAGGCATCATCGAGAACGTCGAAGCTGTCGTCATTCCGATCTGCTCCACTTCACCAGAAAGTGTCGTGTCAGGATAGCTGTCGACATACACGTCAACGGTTTGTCCGACTTTGATTTCATCGATTTCTGTTTCTTCGATGTTCGCTGTGACCCAAAGGTCGTTTAAGTCAAAACCATAGGCAAGTGGTGTACCGGCTGCGACGAAGCCGTTCTTTGTCGCCATCGACTGAACGATCGTTGCCTTCGCAGGCATCGAAACAGAAAGATCTGTTGGTTTTTGTCCAGCTTGCGCAGTCATGATGTGACCAAGTGTTGCACCGCTGTCGAGCAATTCGCCTGTTTTAGCAGACCAGTCCGTTAATTTACCAGCGCTTGGGCTAGCAATCGTTATCATTTTGCCATCGATTTTCGCATTGTCTGTTTTGACATAGCTTGTTGCTTGATCGTAATAGTAGTATCCGACGACCCCACCACCGATCAAAACGATGAGTGTAACGATATTAATGATTAGTAATTTTTTCATACTCATGGGTGTGTTAGCATCCTTTCTTGTGTACAATCGATTCAAAAAAAGTACTCCTCTGGGGGGAGGAGTAATTAATATAGTTAATTATATGGATAGTTAGATAACAAACAACCAACAGTTTCCGACAAAATGTTGGAAAAATAAATGATAACGGATTCATTTTTAAAAAGATGATGGAAAAGGAGTGAAATGCACATGAAAGAGAGCCGTGATCCACGACCAAAACGGTCACGTGACCGTATTACGATGGAATTGTTTCGTTTACTGAAGACAAATAGCTTTTCGAGCATCACCGTCAAGATGCTGACGGATGGGGCGGGTGTGAACCGCTCGACCTTTTATGCGCACTACACAGATAAATATGATTTGCTTGACCAAATCGTTGAGGAACAGATGATGGCGCTCGAACAAGCGATTCGGATTACAGGTACAGGCACCGTATTTCCGACAGTCGAACAGGTCAGTCGTTATTTTGCTCGTTTGTTCATTCACATTGAAGAAAACGAATTGTTTTATCAGACGATGCTCGTTCAAGGACCGATCAAAACGTTCATCTCTCGTTTTCTTGATACATTGAAAGAAAATTATCGCCTCGTCTTTCGATCCCAAGTCGCAGAGGATGCGACTTTCGTCGATCGGGATTTGTTACTGAACTATGTCATTGGTGGACAGTTAGGATTATTGATTTCCTGGTTACGAAACGGTCGGCCATATTCATCCGCATATATGGCGGAACAATTGAGCCGGATGATCGTCTTTGGAATGGTTGAAAGCATCGGTTTTCCGAAAGAAACGGAATAAGGTCATAGAAAAAGACACTCCCGATAGGAAGTGTCTCGTATTCAAGCTTGTCGGAAGGCAAGTTCCTTCGTATAAATCGTACTTCGGTTTCGTCCGCTTTCTTTTGAGTAATACAACGCTTTATCTGCTTGTTGTAATACTTCTAAAGACGTATGGGAACCACTAGAATGTGCAATCCCAAGCGAAATCGTGATTTGCAGATCAGGTACGTCTGCCGTCGGGAACAGGTTGCGTGCGACCGTCATCCGAGCCAACTCTGCGATTTTTTGAGCTTCTTTAGCTGTAGTGCTTGGTAAAATGATCAAAAACTCTTCACCACCGTATCGTCCGACGAGGTCATCCGGTCGTGTTAAGGAAGCGAGTGTCATGCCGAGTTGACGTAGGACATCATCTCCGGCGTCATGACCATATGTATCATTGACGTGCTTGAAGAAGTCGATATCAATCAAGACAAGTGAATACCCTTGATCCGTTGAACCGACAAGTGACAGTGAATCATCGAGACGGCGCCGATTGGCAAGTCCGGTCAAAGCATCCGTCATCGCTAGTTTTTGTTGATACTGAATGTTTTCGAAGTGACGGCGTAATTCCGTCAGCAGTCGAAAAGCAACAAAGCCAGCTAATAGATTAAAGAAGATATAAGCGATTGAAATTTTAAAGAATGTCGACCAACTGTTTGTCAGGATATAGATGGCAGGTAACGAATAGAGAACACCAATTGACACCAATAATTGAAAATGGCGTGTCGAGACATGAACGAATCGACGTACGATTCCGATCGTCGTAATGATTAAGACGATAATCAGTGTGGACAGATAAAAACCCTCCATTTGATCGACGGGTGTCAAAAAGTAACGTGTCCCGATGATCATTATACCGGCGACGATGGCGCTCGGGAAACCACCGAATAGCATAGCGATCGCGACTGGGATGATTCGTAAATCCACACGGGCGACATCGATCTGAATGCCATTGAATATCAACAAAACTGCAGTCAGACCACAGACACTTCCCAATATGAGGCGTGTACTCCAGCTGGAATTCAGCGAAATACGTGGTCGATTCCGAAATGGTAAGAATAAGAGAGTAATCGTCGTGAACAGTAGACAAAAGTTAATGATGAATTGATTCATGATGGACAACAAATCCTCCCAACTCCCCAGCTAACAGATTTCCATATATATACTCCAGTATACTCATCTAGGTAACGGTTAGACAGAGGTAAATGTTTAGATAAAACATAAAAAACGGTAGAAAATCTACCGTTTTTTATGAAGACGAAGTGAGCGTATCCTCATCCATCGTCAGTAAAATCTTATCGAAGACGCGAATCATCGTTTCCAGTTCTTCTTCTGTTAAAGTTCCGAAGCGATCTTGTAAATAGTTTCTTCGGACGACCTCGAGTTCCCGAAAAGCACGCTCTCCGTCATCCGTCAAAGCAAGGACAATCGAGCGACGATCTTCCGTCGAACGCGTCCGTGTGACATATCCTTGTTTATAGAGCTTATCCGTTAAAGCAGTGACTTGACTCGTCGCCAGCTCAAATTGTTCCGCAAGAAGTGTCGGACGCTGGGGACCGTTTTCTGAAAGACTCCGTAAGATGAAAAATTCGCTTCGGGTTGCTGTTCCTTCAAATAGTCGATTAAGTTCACGTCGCAGGGTACGAAGAATGACACGCATTTGTTCCTCGAGTCGGTAAGTCAGCAAATCACGTTCCTGTGGCATGCAAGCAGCATCCTTTCTCTCAGTGGACTTCTATCATTTAGTGTACTAAACATATCGGATTTTTACCATCTACTACCCCAGATTCAAAAAAGGCAATTGACAATTTCGTGGCGGTTTGTGTAATATGGCGTAGTAATAACTAATTTAATTCAGTTCTCACTCAACCAGTGGGATGGAGGTTGCAGTTCTTAAGAGTACGGTTATGGATGTCGTCAAGCGACAAATGAAGTGACCTGAAAGGAAGAATTGCCGAAATCAATCATCGCTTTGAAGATGATCGATTGGGATTAGGTCGAATAGGTCTAATACTGTCACAAGTCGGGTATCACTCACTTGTGGAGAGCTATCTTTCACGACGGTAGAATGAGGCGCATTCATTTTATTATGTTGCGTTCTCATCTTCCATCTGGAAGATGAGGGCGCTTTTTGTTTTTTCATTCAAAAAGTGTCCTCTCAAAAAATCTAAACAGAGAGAAGCGAACGAAATGAACAAACTAGATGTGAAACAAACAACAGATTCGACAGCCGAAGGATTAAAACGTGGATTACAAGCCCGTCACATGTCGATGATTGCCATCGGTGGGGCAATCGGAACAGGACTTTTCATCGCGTCCGGTGCTTCCGTTGCAGCAGCAGGACCAGGTGGTGCACTTATATCGTATGCAATCGTTGGTCTGATGGTCTACTTCCTAATGACAAGTCTTGGCGAAATGGCGGCTTATATGCCTGTCGCCGGATCCTTCTCGACATACGGGACAAAATTCGTCGATCCCTCATTCGGCTTTGCCCTCGGCTGGAACTACTGGTACAACTG
>NZ_DFQK01000018.1:0-1298 GCF_002377745.1 Exiguobacterium sp. UBA3491 | reverse complement strand
TGGAACTACTGGTACAACTGGGCGGTCACGATCGCAGTTGAGCTCGTTGCAGCACAAATCGTTATGACGTATTGGTTCCCGGACGTTCCTGGATTTTACTTCAGTGCCTTATTCCTTTTACTCATGATCGGCTTGAACTACTTCTCCGTTAAAGGTTTTGGGGAAGCGGAGTATTGGTTCGCCATGATTAAAGTCGTCACTGTCATCGTCTTCTTAGTCGTCGGTGTTGCGATGATTTTCGGTGTCTTTACATCGGAGCCACCAGTTGGCTTTAAAAACTTTGCTCTCGGGGATGCGCCGTTCGTCGGTGGTATTCCTGCCGTCATCGGAATCATCCTCGTTGCTGGATTCAGTTTCCAAGGAACGGAGCTAGTCGGGATTGCCGCAGGTGAATCGGAAAATCCGAAAAAAAACGTTCCAAAAGCAGTCAAACAAGTCTTCTGGCGCATTTTACTCTTCTACATCCTTGCGATTTTCGTCATCGGGATGCTCATTCCGTATACGAGCCCGAACTTGGTTTCCAATGACATCACGGACATTGCCGTTAGTCCGTTTACGCTCGTCTTTGAAAAAGCAGGTCTTGCGTTCTCGGCAGCACTCATGAACGCCGTCATCTTGACATCTGTTCTATCTGCCGGTAACTCAGGTATGTATGCTTCCACACGGATGCTGTATACACTTGCTCGTCAAGGAGATGCACCAAAGTTCTTTGCAAAAGTGTCGAAAAATGGGGTACCGCGTAACGCCTTGCTTGCAACAGGAGCAATCGGTGCACTCTGTTTCTTAACATCGATGTTTGGTGGACAAGTCTATCTGTGGTTACTCAATGCTTCAGGTATGACAGGATTCATCGCGTGGCTCGGAATTGCGATCAGTCACTATCGTTTCCGTAAAGGATTCCTTGCACAAGGTCATTCGTTGAAAGATTTACCTTACGTTGCACCAGCGTTCCCGTTCGGTCCGCTGTTTGCATTCGGTCTTTGTTTCCTTGTCATCGTTGGTCAAAACTATGCAGCATTCCTTGCTGATCAAATTGATTGGGTCGGGATTGCCGCGACATATGTCGGAATTCCGTTGTTCCTTGCCTTCTGGTTAGGACACAAATTCAAAAACCGGACGTCGATTGTTCGTTACGAAGAGATGGACTTCCCAGAACATCCGCGTCAATCATAATGTGTGAACCACCTTCTACAAATGAAGGTGATTGAGATTGAAGACAAAGTGCAATTTTTCTCTGATGAGTCTGATGAAAAAGATTGCGCTTTTTTGTTCGTTTCGAATCGTTTTCCTGGGACAAG
>NZ_DFQK01000001.1:1569-56871 GCF_002377745.1 Exiguobacterium sp. UBA3491 | reverse complement strand
GACCAATAAGGCAAGCAGACGCTCGTCGAATTGATTGCCTGTTAATTGATGTTCTGACTGAATCCGTTTATCCAACTGTTCTTGCATCTCAAAAAGTGTCAACCAATCCATCTTTAATTCTCCTTCTATCTAAAAAAATCATATGACCGTCTCATCGACGTGCCTTCTTATTTTATCATTAAATCGAAAAAAACGTCGGAGAATTAAATTCCCCGACGAATTGTAGAACTTAAGCGTTCAATTTTGCTTTTGCTGTGTCAGCAAGTGAAGCAAATGCAGTTGCATCTGTAACTGCGAGGTCAGCGAGCATCTTACGGTTAACGTCGATACCTGCTAATTTAAGACCATGCATCATGCGGCTGTAAGAAAGACCGTTGATACGTGCTGCCGCATTGATCCGAGTGATCCAGAGGCGACGGAAGTCACGTTTCTTTTGACGACGGTCACGGTAAGCATACATGAGAGATTTCATGACTTGCTGTTTCGCAACCTTGAAGAGTGTATGTTTCGAGCCGTAGTAGCCCTTAGCTAATTTGAGTTGTTTTTTACGACGTTGACGAGTCGTATATCCGCCTTTTACGCGTGGCATATAAATTCCCTCCTAAATCTGTATACGATTGGATAAATTACTTCGCGATCATGTGACGGATGCGTTTGAAGTCACCCGTAGATACCATGCTAGCTTTACGTAATTTACGTTTCGCTTTTGTTGATTTGTTACCGAACAAGTGGCTTGTGTAAGCACGACCACGTTTCAATTTGCCAGAAGCAGTACGTTTGAAACGTTTAGAAGCACCGCGGTGCGATTTCATTTTAGGCATGAGAGATTCCCTCCTACTTCGATTCGATTAGTCTTCTTTCTTAGGAGCAAGCACGAGGAACATGCTGCGTCCTTCCATCTTCGGTCTCTGTTCCACAACACCGAACTCACTTAAATCCGTTGCGAGGCGTTCGAGAACGCGTTTACCGATTTCCGAGTGAGTGATGGCACGACCGCGGAAGCGAATGCTCGCTTTCACTTTGTTACCATTCTCCAAGAATTTCTTCGCATTACGGAATTTCGTTTGGAAGTCGTTCTCCTCGATCGTCGGGCTAAGACGAACTTCTTTCATCTGAATCACTTTCTGATTCTTCCGAGTTTCTTTGTCCTTCTTTTGCATCTCGAAACGGTATTTACCATAGTCCATGATCTTACAAACTGGCGGTGTCGCTTGTGGAGCGACCATGACGAGGTCAAGTTCCGCTTCCTCTGCGAGACGTAGCGCTTCGTTGCGTGATTGGACACCTAGTTGAGCACCATCCGCTCCGATAAGACGAACTTCCCGGGCACGGATGCTTTCATTGATTAACAGATCTTTGCTAATGGTTAGCACCTCCATCGTGCATTGCACGAAAAATGAATGATAGAAAACGCTATAAAAAAAGCGTCGGCAGTTTTTCCCGCCCACACTCATAAGGAACGCCAAGGCACAGCATTTGCTATACATTGCGTATCTTCATGATGAACCAGTACGAGTGATCATACATGGTGAGAAGCGGGATGCTTCTGCTTTGTTGTCATTTCACTTTGCTATCATAGCACTTGTTTTCCCGTGATGTCAAGCCGCTTTCTATGTTCTTACAGAACGTTGCTCACATACTTGATTATAATAGCAATCCTTTGAGCGATAAGCAAGAAGTTTCTAACCAGTTTTTCACGGGTACATTCATAACATGAAAAAAGATTCAGAACATTCGCAAGCAAAAGTGTTTATTTAGAATGATTATTGTTTTATAATTAATTTAATCTTACATAAAGGGGAGAATAACAGATGACTGAAAAACGATTAACGACCAATCAAGGTGTCCCAATCGGAGACAACCAGAATTCACGTACGGCTGGACGTCGCGGACCAACTTTATTAGAAGACTATCAATTAATTGAAAAGATGGCCCATTTCGACCGGGAACGTGTACCTGAGCGCGTCGTACATGCTCGTGGATTCGGTGCTCACGGTGTCTTCACTGTCAAAAATTCAATGAAAAAGTACACGAAAGCTGCGTTTCTACAAGAAGAAGGGACAGAAGTTCCTGTCTTCGCCCGTTTCTCGACTGTTATTCACGGCACGCATTCTCCAGAGACGCTCCGCGATCCACGTGGATTCTCTGTCAAGTTCTATACAGAAGAAGGAAACTGGGATTTCGTCGGGAACAATCTTCCTGTCTTCTTCATTCGCGACGCCATGAAATTCCCAGATATGGTCCATTCTCTCAAACCAGATCCAAGAACGAACATTCAAGATCCTGACCGTTACTGGGACTTCATGACACTTCGTCCGGAATCGACGAACATGCTCATGCACCTTTTCACGGATGAGGGTATTCCTGCAAGCTACCGTAAAATGCGTGGTTCTTCCGTTCACTCATTCAAATGGGTGAATGCACACGGTAATACGGTTTATGTGAAACTACGCTGGGTACCAAAAGCTGGTGTTCATAATCTCTCAGCAGAAGAAGCGACAGAGATTCAAGGAAAAGACTTCAACCATGCTTCAAACGATACGTTCCAAGCGATTGAAGATGGCGATTACCCGGAATGGGATCTGTTCGTACAGGTACTTGATCCAGCTGACGTCGATCAGTTCGATTTCGATCCGCTCGACGCGACAAAGGATTGGTTCGAAGATGTCATCCCGTTCCAACACGTCGGTACGATGACATTGAACAAAAACGTCGATAACTATTTCGCTGAAACAGAATCAGTCGGGTTCAACCCAGGTGTCTTGATTCCAGGGATGTTGCCATCTGAGGATAAGTTGTTACAAGGTCGCTTGTTCTCTTACTCGGACACACAACGCTACCGTATTGGCACGAATTATCAACAACTTCCAATCAACTGTCCGTTTGCACAAGTGAACAACTACCAACGTGACGGTGCAATGCCGGTCGGTCAGCAAACGAGTCCGGTCAACTACGAACCGAACCGTTATCAAGAAGAACCAAAAGAAACACCCGAGTATACGGAAGAAAATCAACCGTTGCTTGATGATAAACATGGTCGTCTCGAAATCGAGAAGACGAATAACTTTGGTCAAGCCGGAGAAGTATACCGTCGCCTGACAGAAGAAGAGCAAGCAGCTCTCTTGAAGAACCTCGTCAACGACCTTCAGCAAGTGCGTCATGAAAATACGGTCCTGCTCGCAATCTGTAACTTCTATCGTGCTGATGCTTCACTCGGTCAGAAGCTATCAGAAGCTTTACAAGTCAATATCGAACCGTTCCTGCAACAAATGCGGTCATAACGCAAAACGAGCACCCTCGACGCTAGTCTTGGGTGCTTGTTTGTGTCTTAGTATGGAATGAAATCATAGCGCTCTGCTGTTTTATACGTGAACTCGTTCAATTTTTTGAATAAGACGATTTGATCGAGTCCAACCTGCTTGACTGTATTTTGTTGCATATACCGTTTTTGATCTGCTGTAAACGTATTATAAATGGGCGAATAGCCGTTACTTTGGAACGGTTGCATTTGAATCGCACGATCCGCGTCTTCCAATCGATTGTAGCGAATCGTCCCTCCGACAACTCCTCTACCGAGAATCGTCATCGCTTTCCCATCTGCTCGATGCACATTTCGGATCGTATTGTAACGGACCGTTGGATTCTTCCAGTTCATCATCGAAATCGCATAATCCTTCGTTCCGTCAATCGTGTTTTTTTCAATCCGGACGTTCGTGTGTAATTTGTTTTCTGTGTATTGATGTGTGCCGATCGCCACATTGATGTTACGGAACAAGTTATTACGAATCGTGATGTCTTCATTTGGAGTGCCATCTTGATTCGACCACTTCCAGTTGAAGCCCTTCGTGATTGGATCTGGAGTATCGAGATTAATCGATTCATTCGGACCTGTATTCGGTATCATGACAGCATCGACGAATTTCATGTTTTCGATGACTGCCTTCTTCGTCGCATCAAGTTCCATCGCATGTGAACCCTTTTGATTCCGTACTGTGATGCCGCCGATATATAAGTTTTGATTATGGGCAATAGCGAAAGCCGAACCACGCGCATATCGATTCAAGTCGATCTGTGCATTCCCCTTACCGATGAGTTTAACGTTCTGTGAACCGTTATATTTGCCAACTTTTTTATTCAGACGCAAAACCGATGGCGCAACCAAATCAAAGACACTTGTCGTCGAACTAATCTTTGTCGTTCCTGTCTCAGTCGTCTTTTTGATGATGACGCCATCTTCCAAGATCACCGTCGTATTGGACGGAATACCGACTCGTAGTGGAGACAGATATGTTCCTTTCGTCAAGACGAGTGTCCCTCCCCCCTCTTTTTCAAGTCGTTCCAAATAAGAGCGCATCGTATAATGGTTGCGCGTCTTTGTGTTATAGGTCGTATATTTACGGATTGCTGGGTCAATCGCTTCTGTTTTTGGTGTGATCCGGTACGTCTTTTTAGTCGTCGCCGCATCTGCTTTTCCCGGATGAACACCTATTAAAAGTGAAAAGGCGATGAAAACAGCAAGAGTCGTCTGTTTCATTTTTCTGTAACTTCCTTCCTACCCTTCAAAACATTCTATCCCATGAAGGTTTATTATAGAATTTATCCAATTAAAGGAAAAATGATTTTCGGTTATGTTGGATAGATGTAGCTGGATGATCTACCTTTATCATCGGCTTGTTGCTTCCTTCTTTTAAGAATCACATCACAAAAAAAGTCCGCCCTACATCAGCAGGACGAACTCTTTCATGAGGCTAGAATTATTTTGAACGGTTTGCGATTTCTTGCTCTAAATCTGCAACGAATTGTTCGAGTGATGCATTACTCGAGTCTTTTGAACCGTAACGACGAATGTTGACTTCGCGCGTTTCTACTTCTTTGTCACCTAAAACGAGCATGACCGGTACTTTATTGACTTGTGCTTCACGAATACGATAACCGAGTTTCTCGTCACGGAAATCTGTTTCGACGCGGATTCCCTTTTTCAACAGGATCGCTTTGATTTCACGGGCATAGTCTTCATGAACGCTCGAGACCGGAATCAATTTCACCTGAACCGGTGCGAGCCATGTTGGGAATGCGCCTTTGTATTCTTCGATCAAGTAAGCAACGAAGCGTTCCATCGTTGATACGACACCTCGGTGTAAGACGACTGGACGGTGATCTTGTCCGTCGTTCCCTTTGTATGTCAATTCGAATCGCTCTGGTAAGAGGAAGTCGAGTTGGACTGTTGAGAGCGTCTCATCTTTACCAAGCGCTGTCCGAACTTGAACGTCAAGCTTTGGTCCGTAGAAGGCGGCTTCGCCTTCTGCTTCGAAGTATTCGAGTTCGAGCTCATCCATTGTTTCTTTCAACTCACGTTGCGCCATTTCCCAGATCGCATCGTTGTCGAAGTACTTCTCTTTGTCCGCTGGGTCACGGTATGAAAGACGGAATTTGTAATCCGTGATCCCGAAATCAGCATAGACTTCTTGAATGAGATGAACGATGGCTTTAAACTCTTCTTTCATTTGGTCAGGACGGACGAACGTATGTCCATCGTTAAGAACCATGTAACGAACGCGTTGAAGACCAGTCAAGGCACCAGACATTTCGTAACGGTGCATGCCACCAAGCTCCGCGACACGAAGTGGTAAATCACGGTACGAACGTGGTTCGTTCTTATAGACCATCATATGATGTGGACAGTTCATCGGGCGAAGAACGAGTTCTTCATTGTCCATCTCCATTTTCGGGAACATGTCATCTTGATAGTGATCCCAGTGCCCCGATGTCTTGTATAGATCGACTGAACCGAGGACCGGTGTATAGACGTGCTCATACCCAAGTTCGAGTTCTTTATCGACGATATAACGCTCGACTGTCCGGCGGATCGCTGCTCCTTTTGGTAACCACATCGGGAGTCCTTGACCGACTTCTTGAGAAGTGAAGAACAATCCAAGTTCCTTCCCGAGTTTACGGTGATCCCGTTCTTTTGCTTCAGCGAGGAAGTGGAGGTGTTGTTTCAACTGATCTTTTGTTGCCCATGCTGTACCGTAAATCCGTTGTAACATCTTGTTTTTCGAATCACCACGCCAGTAAGCACCAGCAATGCTCATCAATTTGAAGACTTGTAGCTTCGCTGTCGCTGGAACGTGTGGTCCACGGCATAGATCGAAGAATTCGCCTTGACGGTAAATCGTCAAATCCTGATCAGCAGGAATCGACTCGATCAATTCAACCTTCAACGGATCATTGAGTTCTTTATAGATGGCAAGTGCCTCGTCACGCGAGACGACTTCTCGTTCGATCGGCAAGTTTTCACCGGCAATTTTATTCATCATCTTCTCGATTTCTGGAAGGTCCTCTTCTGTCAGACGACGTTCCATATCGATGTCATAGTAAAAACCATTCTCGATTGTCGGTCCAATTCCAAGATGAATCGTTTCATCCGGATACAGACGTTTGATGGCTTGTGCCATCAAATGAGCTGAAGAGTGACGAATCAAGTCGAGCCCTTCTTCTGAATCCGGCATGATCAATTCAATTGTACCGTCCTCTTCGATTGGACGACGGTAATCGATGGCGTGCCCGTTCAATTTAGCAGCAAAGGCTTTTTTACGAAGACCTGGGCTGATCGAAGCTGCCACTTCTTCAGCTGTCGTGCCGGCTGCAAATTCCTTTACGGCGCCGTCTGGAAATGTAAGTGCGATGTTTGACATGACTGTTTCCCCCTTTTACAAAATAAAAAAAGACTCATCCCTAAAAAGGGACGAGTCTTAATCTCGTGGTACCACCCTCGTTCCCGGACCATGTACTGGTTCGGCTCGAACACGCGTTAACGGGCGTGAGGCGCAAACGGATTAGCCCCGTTCGTGCTATGAGGGAGTAAAGACATGAATGATGCCATGAGAAGCTTCCACCGTTCTTCTCTCGCTAGTTTGGTTCATTTCATACTCCATATCCTCAATCGTTGCATCGTCTATTGACGTGTCATTAGTATAACGAATCCGTTGCTTCCTTGACAAGGAAAATTAGTAGCGACGTCGATTTTCACCAAGGAACTCGATTGGTTGCGTCGTCGTCCGGATTCGTTCCATCAGTCGTGCAGCCTTTAACTTATCGCCTTGATCGTTCGTGATTCCGAAATGGAGCTCGAGTTCATCATAAGATAAGTTCGAGCTGAATAATGTTGGCAGACGATGCATCATGCGATACTGCAAAATGATCCCGAACAATTCATCCCGTACCCACGGGCTGATCGATTCAGCACCGATATCGTCAATCAACAAGACTGGAATCGTTTGAAATCCTTCGAGGAATGTATCGAATGAGTCAGACCGAATCCGCCGTTTCGCTTCAGCGACAAACCCCGGGGCATGGACAAGAATCGTTGCAATCCGTTCTTTTTTCAAAGCATTCCCGATCGCAGCCAAGAGGTATGTTTTCCCGACGCCAAAGCTACCATGAAGGTATAATCCCTTGACCGTCTCCTTCGAGCGGAGATGATTGAGGAACTGAGACGCCGCACGCAAGGCAAGCTTACGGTCCGTCGTCGATAAGTCAAAATCACTGAAGTTCGCATCGCGGACTTCATCCGGCAGGAACAGGCTCTTAAATTTCTTCTCAAGCGCACGTTCATCCTCTCGGTCTTTTAACGCTTGCGACTTCTCATACGAGACGACGATCTGTCCTTTTTCGACGTGCAGGATCGGCTGGTACCCTTCGATGACTGCTTTACTTTCAATCAGTCGATTTCCGTCCATCTGTTCCGCATATTCATTCAATTTGAGCATGCCCCGCTCGATCATCCGTTGATCGATCTCCGGATGTGTCCGCAAGAACATGACGACACCTGGATGAGACAACACTCGTTGTTGAATCGCTCGAACCGATTCTGCGACGTCCGGTCGACTTAATATTTTTTCGATAGATGATTGGATATGTTCCATGTCTCGACTCCTTTAGTTCCCCTTCAGTTCTCGTAAGATCCGTTCCATTTCTTCATCATCTGGAACATCTGCTTCGAAACTCGCTTTTTTAGAGGCTTCGTACTGCTGCTGTTTTGCTTTCTCTTCTTGCAACCACTTCGGATTCGGACCGCCATTCGTGTTGCTTGTCCGTCCCCGGCGACCACCAACGGTCTGACGCGCACGTTCTTGTTTTTGCTCCTGCTTTTTTGAAATCAACTCATCCTGCTCCTGCGTCTTCGCTAATGCCTCGGATGCCGTCACGTATCCCTTCTGTTTCCAATCATCAACGATCGATAAGAGGAAGTTCTTGCTGAAGCGATTATCTTTTTTGATGACGAGCGCATAGTAGTACGCAGCATTGACGATCCCAGACGACATCTCATAATCGATGATCAATTGTTGGATCAATTCTTCATCCCGTTCAGACAACGCTTTGACCTTTCGCAACTTCGCTACATAATGCTTCGGATGGGTGCTTTCCATCGTCTCCGTCGCTTCGATGTCTCCGACCTCGATCGTGTCTAGTGAGGCGACCTTCGCTTTTTTCTCCCGGCTGAGTTTTTGTTTCGCTGACAACATCATCTGTTTGCAGCGTTCTTGCTTCTCAGCATCGGTCATCGGCAAGTACGCTTCGTGACGGAAACGGGCATTCAACAGTTCCGCCATCAATGCTTCATTCGACTGCGTGACGTAAGCAAGCTTCACGAGCAGATGATCGATTGCCTTTGAGTAAAATGTTCGTGGCAGGAAACGATCGGTCTGTCGCTTCATCTCTTCTAGATCAAAAGAATAGTCGAATTCATATACCGCACGTTCCTGTTTCGCATAAGCTTTCGGCTGATGAGCGGAAGCAAGACCAGCTTTTACGTCGAACACTTGATCAAATCGAACCGTCCGATCAACGATGTTCTTCGGAAGCGGCTCCGTCCGAAAACGATGCTGTAACGACCGGAACCGGATTTCACCGACGCGATAGAACAGCAGACTCGATAACACCCCGTCATTCAAGAAGGTGTTCGGCGCGAGCGGAACCCGGATTTGATAAATGTAACGATACGCGGCTTGGCGCGCTTCGAACGTTCGAATCAACCCGATCCCTTCTAGCTTAAATAACTCTTCCTTGAACTCATCGACGGAAAACCCGAGTAGTGTTCCGAGTTCCGCATGGGAAATATACTGGGATTTCGTTTTCCCTGGGATCATCTCACTCCAAAACGTTTGATAGAGCCCAAGCGCTTTAACACCGATAATCGGCTGGTACAAATAATATAAAGATTGATAAGCTTCACGGTCGACGACACCATTGCTCATCACTAAGCAAAGGTCGGTACCGGAAAGTTCACGTTCTATCATCTGACTCGTCCTTTCCTTAGGGAGAAAAAGAGAGGTGCGCTGACCGGACAGACGACCTCTCTTATATCACGTTCAATTCTCACGGTCATTTTCCTGATGTCGCTCCATCAGTTCAGAGAGCTCTTGGAAAAAGACATTGATGTCCTTAAATTGTTTATAAACGCTCGCAAAGCGGACATATGCCACTTCGTCAACGGATGCTAGCTCATTTAATACGAGACGTCCGACCTGCTCACTTGGAATCTCATGCTGAGCTGTCGCTCGTAATGCCTTTTCGACCCGACTGACGACTGTTTCTAGCTGTTCAATCGAAATCGGTCGTTTTTCACAGGCACGCACTAATCCGCGTAGAATTTTCTCGCGATTGAACTCGTCACGCGTTCCGTCTTTCTTTACGATGATTAAAGGGGTCTGCTCGACCATTTCGAATGTCGTAAAACGATAGCCACAAGACTCACATTCACGTCTTCTTCGAATCGAACCGAAATCCTGGACTGGTCTTGAATCCAGTACTTTTGTTCCGTTAAAATTACAGGCTGGACAGCGCATGCCGTACCTCCGTTCACGTGATTTCTTTTGTTCCAATCATCTTTAATCGATACCCTGCATCAAGTGATGTATAGATTCGCTCAATTTGTTTCTCGAGATCAGGTCCGAGAAGACTTTCACGGTGTAAGAAGAGATCGACGGCAGTACGTCCGCCTGCCACCATGATGACTGTCGCAAGTCCATCGACTTCTTTTAAGGTAAAAGCGAGTTCTCCACGTTCCGCGTCAACACGACGAACCGTTCCGCCATCTTGCTTTAAGATATTTTCTAAACCAGCAAATAACATCTCCACAGTTGCTGCGTAGTAGTGTGTGCGTAGGTTTTCGTTTTTATGTGTATCGGATGTCTCTAGCTGTTTTTGCAAACGTTCCTTCAGTCCCATGGTCATCCTCTTTTCTTTGTTTCTTCTACTATTAAGAATAACAGACGTCAGACATATTAAAAAGCCCTCGTCTGAACGACGAGGGCTTGACGAATTCGTGTGTATTGTCAGTTGACGTGCTGGACAGTAGCCGCTGGAACTTGAACAGGTCCCATACCACGTGGAATTTCGACATTTTCACGGATTTTCGCATCGAGCTTTTCAGCAATGTAGTTCGCTGCGATGGCTGGATCGATCCGATCCCCACAAGTAAAGACATCAACCGATGCATACCCGTGCTCTGGGAAACTGTGAATCGTCAAGTGCGATTCAGAGATAATGACGACGCCACTGACGCCGTGTGGTGCAAACTTGTGGAATGCTACTTCTCGTACTTCTGCACCTGCTTGAAGTGCTGCGTCAACGAAAAGTCGTTCAACGAATTCCATGTCGTTCAATTTTTCAGGATTACAATCCCAAAGTTCTGCAATAATGTGTCTTCCCATAGTATCCATTTGTGGATCCCCCCTACATTCAATGGTCTTCAAAGTAGTTGATCACTTACTTTGCGCCTGAGTCGTTCGCACCCACGGGGGAAAGTTAGTCCAGAGAGGTCCTAACCCTTTAAGCTGCGATTGCCAGACCGATTGAAGTTCACGATTTGAATTATAGCGAGTATCAAAAAGATACACAAGGATAAATTTCAAAAATTAATATATTTTAAGAAAAAAAACGGGACAGCCCCCGTCATTGCTGGGATCTGCCCGTTATAATTAATTCAATTCAAGTTCTTTTTCAACGGTTCCCATCGCCTCTAAGTGTGCCGAGACGAGGTGTACGAGATCGACGACGCGGCATGAGTAACCCCACTCATTATCGTACCAAGCGAGGACCTTCACCTGACGACCACCCATGACCATCGTCGAGAGCCCGTCGACGACCGTCGAACGTTCTTCTCCGTTAAAGTCGATTGAGACGAGCGGTTCCATCGTCATTCCGAGAATGCCATCAAGCGCACCGTCCGCTGCTTTCGTGAAGGCTTCGTTCACTTCAGCGACCGTCGTATCTCGACTGACTTCGACGACGAGATCGACGAGTGATACGTTCGGTGTCGGAACACGAAGCGCGAGTCCATTTAATTTCCCTTCCAAATGTGGCAAGACGAGCGCAATCGCCTTTGCCGCGCCTGTCGACGTCGGAATGATCGATGAGCCGCATGCCCGGGCGCGCCGTAAATCCTTATGCGGGTTATCAATGTTATTTTGATCGTTCGTAAACGCATGAACCGTCGTGACGAGACCGGATTCGATTCCGAATGCACGGTCGATGACTTGTACGACAGGTGCGAGACAGTTCGTCGTACACGATGCGTTCGAAACGATATCATCCGTTTCATGATCATACATGTCATCATTGACACCCATGACGATCGTCCGAACATCCCCTTTAGCAGGTGCCGTGATGACGACCTTTTTTGCTCCTGCCACTAAATGCTTCGCAGCGCCCGTATCCGAATTGAACTTCCCTGTTGCTTCGACGACGATATCGATGCCGAGTTCCCCCCACGGCAATAATTCAGGATTGCGTTCACTGACGATTTGAATCTCTTTTCCGTCAACCATCAACGCCCCATCGATGATGTCGACCGGGTAATTGAATTTTCCGTGTACCGTATCATACTTGATTAAATGCGCGAGTGTTTCGACTGGATAACTCGCATTGATTGCTACGACTTCGCTTTTCCCCTCAGCGATCAGACGTCGAAAGACCATTCGACCAATTCGACCAAAACCATTGACTGCCACCTTGACTCCCATGTGCGGATCCCCCTTCAATGTGACGGATGTAGCTCCGTTTACAGATAGAACTATATCACGAAATGTAAGCGATTTCATTATGTTCTCTAAAAAAAGTGAGAGAAGATGGAAACTTCTCTCACTTCATGTTTTTCATAACTTGTCATCATTTGCATCAATCACCATACCGACTTAACCACTCATCGATTTGTTGGTACAACGAATCAATACTACCGTCATTGAAGAATACATCATCTGCAAGCTCTTTTTTCTGTTCGATGCCGAGTTGCGCATGGATACGTGCATACGCTTCTGCTTCTGATAAATCATTACGTTGCATCAATCGTCTTAACTGCATATCTTCTGGGCAATAGACGACAACGACGCGTTCGAACAGGTTTCGCCAATCCCCTTCTAGCAGTAACGGAATATCAAATACGACGAGAGAATGTCCTGAACGTTCATAGGCATCTGCTGCTTCGAGCATCTGTTGTCGAATACTCGGGTGCATCAACTGATTCAATTGTTGTCGTTTTTCACTATCTTGAAAAATGATTTGTCCGAGCTTTGGACGGACAAGACGTCCTTTTTCAAACGCCTCCGGGAATGCCAGTTGGACTGCATCATATGCTCGCCCTCCCGGCTCAACGACTTCTCGCGCAATGAGATCCGCATCGATGACCGCTATTCCTTTTTGTTTTAAATAGCTAGAAACCGTACTTTTACCGGTTGCGATACTCCCTGTCAGACCGACTCTCATAAGGCAACCTGTTGGCACGTCGGACAGAAATGTGTTCCCCGTCCACCGACTTTGATTTTTTCGATGGCTGTACCACAACGAGGGCACGGTTCCCCTTTTTGACCGTATACCGCAAGTTGAAGCTGGAATTCACCTTTTCCTGACGGCGAGACATAACTCCGGATCGTACTTCCTCCTGCTTCCACCGCTTGTCGTAAAACGTTGACACCGGCTTGATGAATGCGTGAGATATCATCGAGTGTCAAGGCGCCGGCTTTCGTCAACGGGTGGACGCGTGCAGCATGAAGGGTCTCATCGACATAGATGTTACCGAGACCAAGGAAGATGGACTGGTCGAGCAGTGCCGTTTTGATTGGACTTCTCTTTTTACGAATTAAATTCTCCGCTAACACTTCTGCTGTAAATTCCGGATCAAACGGTTCACGCTCCAGTTGTGCCAGTGGAGCAGTCTGCATCGCTGTTTCCTTATTACGTAATTCCATCGTTCCGAACTTCCGAACATCATTATAGTGAAGTTCCGAACCATCCGTGAAGCGGAAAACGACATGCGTATGTTTATCCCGTTCAACCGGTTGTGGATACGGGAAGTACTTTCCTTCCATCCGCAAATGGCTGACGAGATAAAAACGATCAAAATCAAAGAGCAGGAACTTTCCGCGACGTTCGACGCGTTCGATCCTTTCTTGATGTAAGGCATCTGCAAATGGCGCCACTTCCATCCCCCGAATCATTTTCGGATGGTAGACTTTGACGGAAGAGACTGTCTTTCCAGAGACCGAACGTTCTAAACTGCGGCGAACGGTCTCGACTTCAGGTAATTCAGGCACATCTATTCCTCCTTGCTTACTTCGTTTCGTACCACGTATGCCCTGCGCCCCCCTCGACGCGTAGCGGTACGGATAGTTCGACGGTCTGCTCCATCGCTTGTTTGACAAGTGCTTGTAAAGCGTCGAGTTCTTCGTCTGGTGCTTCAAAAATCAATTCATCATGTACTTGTAATAACAAGCGTGCCTTCAGATTAGATGCTTTCAAAGCAGCATGAACATCAAGCATTGCTTTTTTAATGATATCTGCAGCCGAACCTTGAATCGGTGTATTGATCGCAGTACGTTCAGCAAAACCGCGTAAGTTAAAGTTTTTCGAATTGATATCTGGAATATTGCGGCGACGGTTCATCAACGTTTCGACGAATCCATTTGCTCGTGCCGTCTCGATCGCTGTATCCATGAACTGTTTGATTTGCGGGAACAACTCGAAATAACGATCGATGAATGATTGCGCTTCTTTGCGTGTGATGTTCAAGTTTTGAGACAATCCATAATCGCTGATTCCGTAAATGATTCCAAAGTTGACGGCTTTCGCCTGACGTCGCATGTTTCCTGTGACATCTTCCGGTTCGACACCGAAGACACTACTTGCCGTTTGAGTATGAATATCCTCATCATGGAGGAACGCATCGACAAGCGTCTGATCCTGCGACATATCGGCCATGACACGTAATTCAATTTGTGAATAATCAGCAGCGTACAATGACCAGCCTGCCTCACTCGGAACGAAGGCTTTTCGAATCTTCCGTCCTTCTTCGATCCGAATCGGGATATTCTGAAGGTTCGGATTGACCGAACTTAAACGACCTGTCTGGGCAATCGTCTGAGCAAAACGGGTATGAATCTTTCCGTCTTCCTTAATGACTTTTTGTAAGCCTTCAACATACGTCGACTGTAATTTTTGGAGCTCCCGGTATAACATGATGTGATCGATGACCGGATGCAGCGGACGCAGTTTTTCAAGGACGTCTGCGGCAGTCGAGTAGCCGGTCTTTGTTTTCTTGAAGGCGGGCAATTCGAGTTTTTCAAACAGAATCACACCAAGTTGTTTCGGTGAATTAATATTGAACGACTCACCTGCCGCTTCAAAGACCAACGTCTCAAGTTCCGTTAAACGTCCGGCAAGATCTGCTTGCATCGACTGGAGCGTCGCGACGTCGACACGAATCCCGGTCCACTCCATCTCAGCGAGGACACCTGACAATGGACGCTCTAGTGTTTCATACAGCTCATATTGCTGATTCGCCTTCAACTCTTCCCGGACTTTCGGGAACAATAACTCGATCATCCGTGCCTTTTCTGCAAGATAAGGATGTAATACGTCATCCGCTGGGGCTAGACGTTTGGCTCCCTTACCGAGGACTGCTTCTTCGTTCGGTGCCATCAATGCATAATGACCAGCAATTGAAGCGAGCGTCGTGCCGCCACTTAAGTTCAATAAGTAACCCGCTAATAACAGATCCTCATAACCGTTTAAGGTTAAGCCGTGCTTACGCAACGCGAATGCGACTTGTTTGGCATCGAGACAAATCTTCCGATGTTCCGACTCGATCCATTGGCAGAATGCCGAATCTTCGACGAGCGTTGGGGCAGCAACATAGATCGTGTCAGGCGTTGCGATCGCAAACCCGATGATGTCCTCTTCCATGTAATCCTCTCGCAACTGTTCAGCAAGCAACACCGCATCGGTGACGTCTTCAGGAAGTGAAGTGATCGTCACGACGTTCAACTGCTCTTTATCCTCTTCTTTGACGACAGGGGCGAATCGATTCGTCAACGACTTGAAACCGAGCGACTGGAACAACGAATATGGCACTTGGGTATCAACATCGCGAATTTGCAAATCATCTAGCGTCGTCTCGAGCGGGACATCGACTTTAATTGTCGCAAGTTCTTTCGATAGTCGTGCTAACTCTTCGTTCGCGATGACTTTTTCCTTCTGCTTCCCTTTTAAGTCTTCAACATGTTCATACAGTCCTTCGACAGAACCATATGCCGAAATCAATTTAACTGCCGTCTTTTCACCAATCCCAGGAATCCCTGGAATATTATCCGATTTATCACCCATCAACCCCTTCAAATCAATCATTTGAATGGGTTTGAGACCACCATACGTCTCAGCAAACAGTTCCTCTGTCATGCACTGGACGTCCGTAATACCACGCTTCGTGATCAAGACTTCGACCTTATCTGTGACAAGTTGAAGTAAATCTTTGTCTCCTGTGACGATCCGTGTCCGATCCGTTGGCATCGTTCGTGCAAGCGTACCAATCAAATCATCTGCCTCATAGCGATGGAGTTCCATCATTTGAATACCGAGTGCTTCACAGATGTCTCGGACGATCGGGAATTGTTCTCGTAGTTCAGACGGTGTTTTTTCCCGACTTCCTTTATACTCCTGATAGACATCGTGACGGAATGTTTCACTCGAAGCATCAAAGGCAACGAGCATATGTGTCGGTTGCTCTTCTTCAAGCAACTTCAATAACATCATCGTAAAGCCATAGGCTGCGTTCGTATTTCGTCCTTGCGCGTCCGTCATTGGTGGTAAAGCGAAAAACGCCCGATAAGTCAATGAGTTCCCATCAATCAATAACAATTTATTTTCCATCATCTACGCCCCTTTAATCGATTTTCTGTCCCTATTGTATCACTCTGCACACATTTGTTCGCTAAAAATGACCAAAAAAAGACGATTGACTCAAGGAGAGTCAACCGCCAAGGGCATGACGACATGGGAGCTGATCCAGTCGCCATACAGATGATGAAGAAGGTACTTTCATCATAAGATACATCTATTAAGGAATTGTGAATCCACTGTGAAATTCAGCCATGTTTTGGTAAACGAATCGTAAACGTCGTTCCTTGTTGCTCCGCCGATTCGACATCAATTTCCCCATGGTGAAGATCAACGATGTGTTTAACAATGGCCAGCCCGAGACCCGTTCCACCTGAATTACGGCTTCGCGCCTTATCGACACGATAGAACCGTTCGAAGATACGCTGCGTCTCCTTCGGATGAATACCAATCCCATCATCTTTGATGATGAGTTGGACAGACTCTTCTCCGTCCTCGAGTTGAATCCAGACGTTACCACCGTTCGGGGTGTAGTTCAACGCATTCGCAACTAAGTTGACTACGACTTGTTTCAACCGATTCAAATCTGCCCGGATGAAGACTTCCTCTTCCGTTTCGATATGAATCATCATCTCTTTTTCCGCTGCTCGTCGATGCAACAGCTCAGCGGTTTCGCGAACGAGACTCGTCACATCAACGATTGCTGTTTCAAGCTGATAGTTGTCTTGTTCCAGTCGCGATAGTTCGAGCAAGTCTTCGACCAATGTCTGCATTCGTTCTGATTCATCATGAATGATCCGCAAAAATTGTTCCCGGATTTCCGGAACATCTTGCGCACCATCGAGTAACGTTTCTGCAAACCCCTTGATGGACGTCAGTGGTGTTTTTAATTCGTGGCTGACATTCGCAACGAAGTCTTTGCGCATCTGTTCCAGCTTTTTAATTTCCGTAATATCGTTGAAGACAACGGTCGTTCCTTGCACGCGACCGTTCTTATCAAAAATCGGTGCGGCACTGACCATAAACGTCCGACTGTTGATGCCGAAACGGACACTCGATTGTTTGCGATTCGGTTTTTCTGTCAGGTAGACATCTTCAATCACCTGACTCATCTTTTCGTTCGGAAGTACGCGGTAATATAATTTTCCACTAGATGGTTCGTGAATATGGAACATCTCCCGATAGGTACGGTTAACAAGTAGTACATAACCCTTTTCATCAATCAGCATGAGACCGGCTCCCATGTATTCGATCAAGGATTCGAGTCGTGCCCGTTGCATCGCTTCACCGGATGATGCATTCTCTAGATTTCGTGCGAGGAGATTGATCGAGCGTCCTAAATCACGTGATTCATCTGGTGCCGCTAACTCGTAGACGCGTGACTTGTAATTCCCATGTGACAGTTCGTGCAACACATCGGTCGCCTCCGCGATTGGTCGTAGGAACCGTTTCGTTGAACGATAGATTGTCAAAAAGATGATTACGAGCGAAGCAAGGAGTGAGAAGAAAATGACCGTCCAAATCCGTGAATAGATAATATTCAAATCTTTAGCATAACGAATGAAACTGACGTACACTTCTCCACCATCTGCTGTTGGAACAGGCTTCGTGAACTGGACGACACTGTCATCCGTCTTCGATTCAAACGTACCATCTTTGGGAATCGCTGAGAAATTGAGCGTTGCTACTTTTAGTTTCGTGACATCAACAGGGGTACCTGCGATGATTTCCCCACGTCCGTTAAATAAGATCATGTCAAAGTTGGATTCGGCATACAATTGATTCACGTACTGTGCCATATCAGAAACTTCGCGCCCTTGTAGAATCGTCTCGACAAGCGAGGTTTCATCCATCAGTTTTTCTTTTTCATTTTGAACATAGAATTCCTTAAATGATTGTCCAAGTAGAAAACCGAGTGCAACAAGCACCAAACTAATGAAAGAAATCATTTTAAAGATGAACCGTTTCCGATACTTACTCATTCTGGTTTCGGCTCCTCCATCTTATACCCGAGACCGCGAATCGTTTTAATATAAATCGGTTTTTTCGTATTCGGTTCGATTTTTTCACGGACATGACTGATATGCACATCCACGATACGCGTATCACCGACGAAATCATAATTCCAAATCGCGGATAACAGTTGATCTCGTGTCAAGACACGTCCTTTATTTTTAGCGAGATATACGAGCAATTCGAATTCCTTAGGAGTAAGTTCAAGACGTTCTTCTGCTTTGAAAGCTTCGTAGTTATCCGGAACGATTTTGACGTCACCAATCAGAATCGTTCCGTCCGTGACCTCATCCGGGGATGCTGTCTGATGACTCATCCGTCGTAAAATCGCTTTTACACGGGCAACGACTTCGCGTGGGCTAAACGGTTTTGTCAGGTAATCGTCCGCACCGAGTTCTAGACCGAGCACCTTATCAAACTCATCATCCTTTGCCGTCAGCATCAAGATCGGTGTATTGATTTTCTGTTGACGTAGTCGTTTACATACTTCCAGACCATCGAGTTCCGGCAACATAAGATCCAGTACGATCAGTGCGGCATCTTGTTTTTCCGCTAATTTCAAACCTGACATTCCATCATGTGCCGTTTCAACGACAAAACCAGCCTGCTCTAAATTAAACTTCAATAGTGTTGCAATCGACAATTCATCATCTACCACGATAATTTTATCCTTCAAACCTTGCATCCCCCTCAAGTTTCGTTCTTTCGAATGAGGAATTCCGTGGAATCCGCTTCGTCTGTCTTCATCTTACCGACTTTTACTGGAAAATCACAAATCTTTCTGCTGTTTCTTTACATAATCTTTAAAGGAGACGATGAATCCCTCTTGATCATTCGTGTAAAAGCGATAAAAACGGGGAATCAATACATATCGTCAATCGTAGGAGGTAAAATGTATGGAATGGAATCATCCCCTTTTTGCAGCCATCACGGCATGGTTCATCGCTCAAGCAGCGAAGCTTGTTACGAGTTTGGTACGGACCCGAAAGTTCGACCTGGAGATCATGTTTGCTTCCGGTGGTATGCCTAGTTCACATAGCTCGACTGTCGTCGCGTTAGCCGTGGTCATCGGTTTTCAGGAAGGCTTCTCATCTTCGCTCTTCGCACTAGCTGCCATATTTGCCACAATCATCATGTATGACGCGACGGGTGTCAGACAAGCTGTTGGTGTTCAGGCAAAATTACTCAATGATTATTTTAAAGGAATTCGTCATGAGACCCCTCTTCTGAACGAACTCGTCGGTCACACTGAGTTTCAAGTATTCGTTGGTCTCTTACTCGGTTTAGCTGTCGGTCTTCTATGGCCCGTCTTCTTCTTTTAATCCTATGATGTACAACAGCCCATCCAAAAATCGGATGGGCTGTTTGAGTATGATATAGCTTATGGTTTCAAGACGACCTTGATGCATCCATCTGTCCGATCATTAAATGTCTGATAGGCAGAAGCAGCATCATCAAGTGCCACTCGGTGTGTCACGATATCCGTCGGATCAAATTCCTTATTGATGATTTTCTGGAACAGTTCCGGCATCAAATGGACGACGGGTGCTTGTCCCATTTTCAGTGTGATATTCCGAGTGAAAAAGTCGCCGAGTGGGAATTGGTTATATTTTTCAGCATAGACGCCCGTCAACTGTACGGTACCAAATTTCCGGACAGCGTCCTTCGCAATATTAATGGCACTCAACGTTCCACCTTGCAGACCAATCTTTTGTTCAATTTTTTCTACGGCGGACATCTTTCCGTCAAAACCGACGCAATCAATGACGACGTCTGCCCCACCTTGCGTCAATTCTTTGATGTAGGCACCACTTTCTGCATGATCTGAAAAATTCACGGTCTCGACTTTATTCGTCATTTTAGCATGATTTAATCGGTACACTTGATCATCCACCGCAATGACCCGTTTCGCACCTTGCATCCATGCGAATTTTTGTGTCATCAGTCCGACAGGTCCCGATCCGAGTACGACGACCGTGTCCCCTTTTTTCACACCAGCATGCAGGACACTCCAATATGCTGTAGGTAAAACGTCAGATAAGAACAACAACGCTTCATCTTCTAGTTCACACGATTCAGGAATCACAAGTGGCATGAAATTCCCGAACGGAACTTTTAAATATTCCGCCTGACCACCAGGATGTCCACCAAACTCTTCTGTAAAGCCGAAATACCCACCTGTATCGACATGGGGATTTCCATTCGAGTTATCGCATTGACTTTCCATATCATGTTCGCAAAAGAAACAGTGACCGCAAGCAACGTTAAACGGTAATACGACGCGGTCTCCCCGTTTGACCTTCGTCACTCCTGGTCCAACTTCTTCAACGATGCCCATCGGTTCATGACCAATGACATAGTCTTTGTGAGCCGGCATATTCCCTTGATAAATGTGTAGATCCGAACCACAAATTGCAGTCGAGGTGATCTTTACGATGATGTCATCGTTTTTATCAATCGATGGATCCTGTACTTGTTTGACTTGAACATCTTTTGCTCCTTGGTACGTTACGGCGCGCATGTGGCATCCCCCTTAGTGGAATAGAATGACGTACCTTTGTCCTTACCCTAATACAATCTTTTTTTATACATGTTTATTGAAATTGGAACTTTTCTCCTATGTGTATCGTATGTTGTGAAAAACACACTTTACACAATTAACCTATGAATGAAAGGAGGCACTCGCGTGGCACGATGCACCGTTTGTCGTCAATCCTGGTCTGCTCGAACAATCTATCGTTTAATCTGGTCTGCTCACGGACTCCCCTGTCCACATTGTCAAAACCGACAACACCTACATATGGAACATCAAGGTCACTTCCTTCGAATCGGATATTTGATTCCTTGGCTGACGTTTCTTCTTATACTGGTCTGCCCTTGGTATGCCAAGTTATCGCACTATGCTTCTCCTCATCGGTTATGACGAGACAAAAAAGACGAACTTGTCACTTTCGACAAGTTCGTCTTTTTTTAGAATCAAGATTTTAATAGGTCGAGTACCGAACGGACGGTAGACGCAGAGCGGTTCAATGCTTCTTGTTCATCGGCAGTCAGCTCGAGTTCGTAGACGTGCTCGACACCGTTCCCACCAAGAATGACCGGTACACCAAAGTACATATCGTTGTATCCGTATTCGCCTTCGAGATAAGCGATTGCCGGAAGAATCCGTCGCTGATCCTTCAAAATCGCTTCGACCATCTCAGCGATCGCCGCTGCTGGCGCATAATAAGCAGAACCGTTTCCAAGTAACTGAACGATTTCACCGCCCCCTTTACGGGTCCGGTCAACGATCGCATCGAGTCGTTCTTTCGATATGAGCTTCTCAATCGGAATTCCTCCTGCCTGAGAATAGCGCAGTAGCGGTACCATATCATCTCCGTGTCCACCGAGCACGAACCCTGATACGTCCTTCACAGAAACATTGAGTTCTTCTGCTAGAAATGTCCGGAAACGCGCCGTGTCGAGGACTCCGGACTGACCGATGACACGTTCCTTCGGAAAACCAGATGCTTGATAGACCGTATACGTCATCGCATCGACCGGGTTCGTCAAAACGATGATGATCGATTCTGGTGCATGCGCGACGATTTCCTTCGTCACAGCTGTCATGACGGCAGCATTCGTACTGACAAGGTCTTCGCGGCTCATGCCCGGCTTTCGAGCAATGCCGGCAGTGATGACGACGATATCTGCGTCCTTGATATCTGCATAATCCGATGTCCCTTTTACCGAAACATCAAATCCGAGGATTGGCGCTGCTTCTTGCATATCAAGCGCCTTTCCTTTCGTCGGATTTTCTTGCTCTGGTCGGTCGACGAGGACGATATCACCTAACTCTTGCTGGGCAAGGTAAAGTGCCGTCGTCGCGCCCGTAAAGCCACTTCCTATGACTGCGATCTTCTTCCGTCTGTTCATCGACTCATTCCTCCTGATCGGATTACATGTTTTTGATGAGTTCGTCCGCGAATTCAGAACACTTCACTTCAGTCGCACCATCCATGAGACGTGCGAAGTCGTATGTGACGACTTTTGCTTCGATCGATGTTTCCATCGATTTGATGATGAGATCTGCTGCTTCGTTCCAACCGAGGTGACGGAACATCATTTCGCCTGACAAGATGACAGATGATGGGTTTACTTTATCAAGTCCAGCGTATTTTGGTGCTGTACCGTGAGTTGCTTCAAAAATCGCGTGACCAGTCATGTAGTTGATGTTTGCTCCAGGTGCGATTCCGATACCACCCACTTGTGCAGCAAGTGCATCCGAGATGTAGTCACCGTTCAAGTTCATTGTCGCAACGACATCGAACTCTTTTGGACGAGTCAAGATTTGTTGTAAGAAGATATCAGCGATTGAGTCTTTTACGATTAACTTACCAGCAGCTTCAGCGTCTGCTTGTGCTTTGTTCGCAGCCTCAGTTCCCTCTTCTTCTTTGATACGATCGTACTGGTTCCAAGTGAAGACGTGCTCTGCGTATTCACGCTCAGCAAGCTCATAACCCCAGTTTTTGAAAGCTCCTTCAGTGAACTTCATGATGTTTCCTTTGTGAACGAGTGTCAACGAAGCGCGCTTGTGCTCAAGTGCGTATTCGATTGCTGCACGAACGAGGCGTTCTGTACCCTCTTTTGAAATCGGTTTGATTCCAAGACCAGATGTCTCAGGGAAGCGAATTTTGTTGACACCCATTTCGTTTTGAAGGAATTCAAGCAGTTTTGCAACGCCTTCGCTACCTTCTGCATATTCGATTCCTGCGTAGATATCTTCAGTATTTTCACGGAAGATGACCATATCTGTATCTTCTGGGCGTTTAACCGGTGAAGGAACACCAGTGAAGTAACGAACTGGGCGAAGGCATGTGTACAAATCAAGCTCTTGACGTAATGCAACGTTCAATGAGCGAATACCGCCGCCGACTGGTGTCGTAAGTGGTCCTTTGATTGCGATGATGTGCTCACGGATGAGATCGAGTGTCTCTTCTGGTAACCAGTTGCCTGTTTTGTTGAATGCTTTTTCGCCAGCATAGACTTCTTTCCATTCAATCTTCTTCTCACCGTTATAGGCTTTTTCAACTGCTGCATCAAATACGCGTACCGCAGCATTCCAGATGTCAGGTCCTGTTCCGTCACCAATGATGAATGGAATGATTGGAGCATTTGGAACTTGAAGTGTACCGTTCGTTACTGTGATGTTTTCGCCTTGAAGTGTAGCCATGTCTAAAAATCCCCCTTAAGTAATTGTAATCTACATCAAAAATCAGGAGAGGATTACTCCTCTCCGTCCTTTTAACGTTCTTCGATGGACACATATGTCCGGTGTGTTTCACCCGTGTAGTCTGCACGTGGGCGAATCAGACGGTTATCGCTATACTGCTCTAAAATGTGCGCCAACCAACCTGACATTCGACTTACTGCAAAGATTGGAGTGAAAAGTTCTGTATCAAGTCCAAGTGCATGGTACGTAGAAGCGGAATAGAAATCAACGTTTGGTTTCAATCCTTTTTCCGACTGGACGATCTCGTCAATCTTAACTGACATCTCATACCATTTCGGTTCCCCGATTTGAGCAGTCAGCTGACGACTCATTTCCTGAAGGTGCTTCGCACGTGGATCGCCGTCCTTGTAGACACGGTGACCAAAGCCCATGATTTTTTGCTTGTTCTCA
The DNA here is from genome assembly GCF_002377745.1 of Exiguobacterium sp. UBA3491. Classification (NCBI taxonomy): domain Bacteria; kingdom Bacillati; phylum Bacillota; class Bacilli; order Caryophanales; genus Exiguobacterium; species Exiguobacterium sp. UBA3491. The sequence continues at coordinate 33,026 of NZ_DFQK01000001.1, read as the reverse complement.
AGTTTATTATGGACATACTCGTCAACCTTTTCAACCGAATCAATTTCTAACAGCATCTTCATGACAGCTTCATTCGCTCCACCGTGAAGAGGTCCTTTTAATGCACCCATCGCTGCCGTCACACCTGAGTAGACGTCAGAGAGTGTCGCAACACAAACACGTGCCGTGAATGTCGAAGCGTTCAACTCATGGTCTGCATGAAGAACAAGCGCTTGGTTGAACGCTTTTTCAGCCACTTCTGTCGGCTCTTCGCCTGTCAACATGAACAGAAAGTTTGCAGCGTAAGAAAGACCTGTTTTAGGTGCGATTGGTTCCTGCCCTTTTTTGATACGCGCATAAGCCGTAACAAGTGTTGCGATTTGCGCTTGTAATTTGATGGCTTTAGCGTAATTCGCCTCTGTCGACATATCTTCCGATGTTTCATCGTAAAGCGCGAGTTGAGAGAGCGCTGTCCGAATCATTGCCATCGCATTCGCCGACTTTGGTGCTGCCTTCATCGTCTCGAGAACGGCAGTCGCAACTGGTGCTTCGGAAATGAGTGCTTCCGACAGTTGCTTCAATTCCTCTTCTTTTGGTAGACGGTCGTTCCATAATAAGAAGACGACTTCCTCAAATGAGGCGTGCTCCGCCAAATCATCAATTGTATAACCGCCGTACGTCAATTGACCATCGATGATCGAACTGATTTTCGATGTCGTCGCGACGATTCCTTCTAAACCTTTAGTTTGCGTCATGACAATAATCCCCCTTTTTTTCCCCAGAAATTTAAAACGCTTTCATTTCCGTATTGAAAAAAAGACGTCCACTCAAGAGTCGTTCCCCATGCTTGTACCGCTGTACTCTTGAATAGACCATCTTGTTTCTGTTCTTAGTATAAACAAAATTACCCAAAAAGTGAATGAACTTGCATACTATTATCAAAAAATTAATTCGTATTCTTTGCTGATCCTGCTCATCCCGTGAACGTTTTTGCGATGATATCCCACATTCCGATGACAAGCGCAGCAATCCCAGCACCAATTAGTGGACCAACGGGTACTCCGCGGAAGAGTCCCACTGCGAGAATCGTTCCGGCAAGCAATGCCGTCGTGACAAGTGGGTCTTCTTTCATCAGACCAACACCATGTGCCGCGACGATCGCAACGAAGATTCCTGATAAAAATGAGATGATGCCGATATGCCCCCGAATACTTTGAATAAGTTCCTTAAATCCGATATCCCCTGCTGCGATCGGTACAAGAATCGCAGCCGTGATCAATGTGACACCCCAGGTGATTCCTTTTGCCTGCAAGGATGGAAATAATCGACCATCTAGTCCGATCGCCTTGACGATCAACAGGAAAGCAGCAGCGATGATCAATGATTTATTTTGTGCGATGACCCCGATGAAGACGAGGGCAATCAAAAATAGATAAGCTTCCATACGTCCTCCTCATGAAAAAAAGACGGACATGACCTAAGTCACGTCCGTCATGAATGGATTATGCGTTATATAGTTTACCTGTCAATGGATCGATTGAGATCATTTGACCGTCTTTGAAGACTGTCAATGCATCTTCGACACCAACGATGACTGGTTTACCGAGTGATGGTCCAACGATTCCAGCATGGCTTGTCAATCCGCCATCAACTGTGATCATCGCTGCAGCCATCTCGATTGCAGGCATCATGTCACGATCAGTTGAGTTCGTAACGAGGATCATGCCTGGCTTCGCTTTCGCGTTTGCTTCTTCTGCGTTGTTTGCGATGACGACTTCGCCAACGACTCCACGCTCACCGATTCCACGACCGTTTGCGATCTCTTTACCGACGATGTGGATTTTCAACATGTTCGTTGTACCAGCAGTCAAAGCAGGGATACCTGCTGAGATGACGACGAGATCACCGTCTGTAACGAAACCAGCGTCTTTTGCTGTGTCCGCAGCAAGTGTCAACATGTCATCCGTGTTGTCTGAAAGATGATCAACGACGATTGGGTACACGCCCCATACGATGTTCAACTGACGTGCGACACGTGCGCTTGGTGTAACAGCGACAATGTTTGGCTCTGGACGGTATTTCGAGATACGTGCAGCCGTGTAACCCGATTGTGTCGGTGTCAAGATTGCTTTTGCGTCCAAGTTGATTGCAGTGTGCGTAACCGCTTGAGCGATTGCATCCGTCACTGTGTGCTCACTACGTGTCTGACGATCTTTCAACAAGAGCTTGTAGTCGAGCATTTTTTCTGTACGTTTTGCGATCGAGTGCATCATTTGGACAGATTCGATTGGGTAGTCCCCTGCTGCTGTCTCACCTGAAAGCATGATTGCATCCGTACCATCAAGAATCGCGTTCGCGACGTCTGATGCTTCAGCACGTGTTGGACGTGGGAAACGTTGCATCGAGTCAAGCATTTGTGTTGCTGTAATGACTGGTTTACCGAAGTCGTTACAAAGCTTGATTAAGTCTTTTTGAGTTGGTGTGACTTCTTCCGTTGGAATCTCGATACCGAGGTCACCACGCGCTACCATCAAACCGTCCGAAATCGCAAGGATTTCTTCGATGTTATCGACACCTTCTTGGTTCTCGATTTTTGGGAAGATTTTGATGTGGCTCGCGTTGTTTTTCTCAAGCAATTGACGAATCGCAACGACGTCTGACGCACGGCGTACGAAAGATGCCGCGATCAAATCGATATCGCTCTTGATACCGAACTCGATATCCGCAATATCTTTTTCTGTCAAAGCAGGAAGGTTAACCTTTACGTTTGGCAAGTTAACGCCTTTTTTCGTCTTGATGACACCTTCGTTTTCGATTGAACAACGAAGCTCACGGTTCGGAAGTTTTTCAGTGACACGAAGACCGATGAGACCGTCATCAAGCATGATCATCGAACCAACTTCGACGTCATCATAGAGTCCTTCATACGTGACTGAGAATTTATCTTTCGTTCCGACGATTTCGTTTGCGTCTCCGCTAACGATGATGACTTCTTGACCACGTTCGAGAAGCGCTTTTCCTTCTTCAAACGAATGTGTCCGGATTTCTGGTCCTTTCGTATCAAGAAGAATCGTAACAATTTTGTTTGCTTCTTTCGCTGCGCGGCGGATATCCGTGATACGTGCGCCGTGTTCTTCATAATCGCCGTGTGAGAAGTTCAAACGAGCGACGTTCATACCTGCTTCAATCATTTCTGGAAGACGTTTTTCTGACGCCGGTCCAATCGTACATACAATTTTAGTTCTACGCATATTCCATAAACCTCCTACGGTGTTTGGCCAAGTTCTCTTGTCCATTCCAATCCTATCGACGTTCGTTAAATCGAAAGCTGTTTTGAAAGCTCGAGAATATCAAGATCCAGCTCATGTTTATTTTCGTCGAGTGCCTCATCGATATCGAGATCGATCATCTTACCACCACGTACACCTACGACACGTCCTTGTTTTCCTTGAAGTAGGATTTCGATGGCATGCGCTCCCATACGACTTGCAAGTACACGGTCCGCTGCCGTTGGTGCTCCACCACGTTGAACGTGACCAAGAACCGTGACGCGTGTATCGAGACCTGTTTCTTTTGCGATCGCGTCTCCCACGTCCTGGGCACGGCCTGCACCTTCAGCGACGATGACGATTGAGTGTTTCTTACCGCGATTGACACCACTTTGAATGCGATCGAGGACTTCTTTTAAATCTTCAGGACGCTCGGGAACAAGAATCGATTCTGCTCCACCAGCAAGTCCTGCATATAATGCGATATCACCCGCATCGCGTCCCATGACTTCAATGACATACGTCCGCTCATGCGACGATGCCGTATCACGGATTTTATCGATCGCTTCAAGCGCCGTGTTGAGCGCTGTATCAAAACCGATCGTATAGTCCGTTCCAGGAATATCGTTATCGATCGTACCTGGAAGTCCAATTGTCGGGAAGCCAAGTCCCGTCAATTTTTGGGCACCACGATACGACCCGTCTCCGCCTACGACGACGAGTGCATCAATTTCAAATTTCTTAAGATTGACAACCGCTTTTGCTCGTCCTTCTTCTGTACGGAACTCAGGGCAACGTGCTGAACGTAGGAACGTTCCACCTCGTTGAATGATGTCACCGACTGACCCAAGGTTCAACTGGACGATGTCCCCGTTGATTAATCCTTGATAGCCGTTATAGACACCAAATACTTCTAAGCCATGAAAAATCGCTTTACGCGTGACAGCACGCACCGCGGCATTCATACCTGGTGCATCGCCGCCACTCGTTAAGACAGCAATCCGTTTTAAACTCACGTTAATCACCTCTCCATTAATCTGAATCTAAAATAGCACGTTGTTTTCTTGTTTTACAACAGGGCAGATTGCATAAACTTTCACTTGTTTTTTCATTACCGATTCCGGAAATGAGGAATATCAATCATGATAGCGATTACATGGTGCTTATGTGCCAATTTGGTGATATTTTTCGGTCCGTTGATCGAGGAGCTCTTCCTTGGTCAGATGAACCAAAGTTTCGAGCTTCTGTATCAAGACAGATTTTAATTTATCCGCCTGTAATGACACATCAAGATGTGCTCCTCCGATGACTTCAGGAATGATAGCATCCGCGATTCCAAGGCGTAACAAATCAGGTGCTGTGATTTTCATCGATTCTGCAGCCTTTTCCGCAAGACTCGCATCTTTCCACAATAATGCTGCAGCACCTTCAGGAGAGATAACGGAATACGTCGAGTTCTCAAGCATCAAGAGTTGATCACAAACGCCGATTCCTAAAGCACCACCTGAACCGCCTTCACCAATGACAATCGAGATGATTGGCACAGTCATCCCAGCCATCTCAAACAAGTTTTTCGCGATGGCTTCACTTTGACCGCGTTCTTCTGCCGCACGTCCTGGATATGCTCCTTTCGTGTCAATGAACGTAATGATCGGTCGATTGAATTTTTCCGCTTGTTGCATGAGACGCAGTGCTTTCCGGTACCCTTCTGGATGTGGCATTCCGAAGTTACGACGAATGTTCTCTTTTGTATCTTTTCCGCGTTGATGACCGATGATCGTCACGGGACGACCATTTAGCGTTCCGATTCCACCGACGATTGCTGCATCATCATACCCATGACGATCGCCGTGCAGTTCGATGAAATCTTCACAAATCGATTCAATGTAATCGAGTGTCGTTGGACGTTCTGGATGACGTGCCAACTGAACACGATTCCACGCTTTCATATTCCCGTAAATATCGAGTTCTAACCGATGAAGGCGTTCTTCAAGAAGTTGCAGTTCTTCCTTGAAATCAAGTCCTTGCGTTTCCGCCATGTCATGAAGCTCAAGAATTTTTTCGCGTAACGCGATGACTGGTTGGTCAAATGGTTGCATGGTTCGTTCCCTCCGCATGTAGCTTTAAGATTCGCGTATAGTACGTCTTCAGATCGTGTCGTGATACGACATCGTCCAGTTGACCTGCTTGCAATAAGAATTCTGCTGTTTGGAAATCTTCCGGTAGTTTTTCACGAATCGTCTGTTCGATGATCCGGCGACCCGCAAATCCAATCAACGCACCCGGTTCAGCAATGTTGAAATCACCGAGCATCGCAAAACTTGCTGATACACCACCGGTTGTCGGATGTGTCATACAAGAAATATAGAGTAACCCTGCATCTGAATGCTGTTTTAAAAAGAGACTTGATTTTGCCATCTGCATGAGACTGACCATTCCTTCTTGCATCCGTGCTCCACCTGAAGCAGAGAATATCGTGACAGGTAAACGATGTTTCGTCGCGTAACGAACAGCTTCAGAAATTGCAGCACCAACGGCAGCTCCCATCGAGCCCATCCGGAATCGCGCATCCATGACACAAGCGACGAGTGGGTGACCATTCACATTCCCGACGCCACAGACGATCGCTTCCTTAAGACCCGTTCTGACTTGATCTCCTTTTAATTTTTCCGGATAGTCCTCAAATCCGAGGGGATCCGCTTGAACTGCCGGCAGATCAAAATATGTTACCGAACCTTCATCAAATAATTGCGTAAAACGTTCTTGCGCAGTCAACGGATGATGATATCCACATGAACAGACGCGTAGGTTCGTTTCTAGTTGTTTCGTATATTGGATCAATTTACATTTCGGACATTTTGTCATTAAGCCAACAGGCACATCGACACGTTGCTCCTTTGAAGTCAACGTGACGAACTTTTTAGGTTTTCGAAAAAATGCTTGCACGTTCAGTTCCCCCTTGTCATCTATGGGCGGTTCAAGAATTGTTCCCGTTCCACTTGCGTATAGAGTTCCCCTTGACCGAAGCTTTTATGGAAGGCATTGACTTGTCGCCAGATTCGTTCAAACAGATCGTTATCGACCGTCTGAATCAACGTCTCACGAAACGCTGCATCAGATGCAACAACTGGTGCAAGCACCGAAAGGTCATCCAGCTGCGCGAGCGCTGCTTGCTCAAGCAAGCGGAGCGTTCCTGCCAAGTCTTCAAACTTCGAATCGCCAGTCACTAAGAATTGAGCGATGATTTGAATATAGGTATGATCGTCACGGTTCAACAGAAAGCTTCCGCCTCCGTGCCGTGTCTCGATGATGCCTAAATAAGCGAGCGTCCGTAATGCTTCTCGTACGGACGGTCGGCTGATGGATAGTCGTTCTGCCAGTTCCCGTTCCGATGGGATTCGGTCTCCTGGAACTAATCCATCTTGTTCGATCATCAATTTAATCGCCGCGATATTGGCTTCAAACGCATTTCGTTTCTTCTCCATATCGATACGGCACCACCTTTCTGACCCTTCAGTCGGTTGCTTTAATCGGTGGCATTGGTCAGACCAATTACCCTTTATTATAACAAATCTTATTACCTACTACTAGTTTGAGCGAGGCACATTTTTCAGGACAACATGATCCTCACCAAACTGCATACGTAGACGAGCTAATAATTCCTCATCATGCCGAACCGCATAAAGTGACGGTAACGATTTCGTCTCGCGTGAATCAGCGTAGCGAACGACGACTGGAATATCGCCTGGCGTAGCTTCTAACAATTGTTCGAGTGTGGCTAGCTCATTTTTTGATGTTAGCTTGACGAACAATACATCTTGTCCGAGTGGCCGGAGCCGTTCCAAAATGAATTGGCGCTCCCCTTCACGATCTTGAACCTTCAACTCGATCAATAAGACATTCCCTAAGTAAAGAGAACGACGGAACCGCTCATATTGACTTGGGAATACGACGACTTCTTCATTTGAATACCCATCGACCGCTTGAATGACCGCCATCACTTGACCGCGTTTCGTCTTGAATTCTCGGATTTGATCAATATAGCAGATTAAATAATGCGTGTCTGCTCCGACACTAAGATCATGAAAATAAGCAGATTCGACCGGTGCTTTCATCGCTGTCGTCAAAGGAGAATACGTTAACCAGAATCCGAGTGCATCTCGTTCCAGGCGTGCCCAGTCGGAATCGCTTCGTTTCGATGACTTCTGTGTCCGGCGTTTCCCGAGGATTGCCAGTTCGTCCGGTAATAAGGTATTCGATGATTCCGTGAAGTACTCGAGCACCTCTTGTTCAGCGAGTCCACGATCGCCGTGCGTCGCTCGGTCTAATGCGCCACTATAAAGCAGTAATTCGATTTTTGCTCGTTCCTTTTTACCCCATCCGACATGAGTCAATAGACCGGCGATCGTCGCCGTGTGCTTCGACGCTTCTTTTAACCGTTCGAACTCTCGCTCGGAAATACCTTTAATCACATGGATTCCAAGTCGAATCCCCTTTCCCTCTAGCGAAGAACGATAATCGGAAATCCAGACGTCCGGTGATAGGACAGGGAGACGTCGTTCGCGCATCAACCGGACAAGGCGTTCCGGTTGTTCCACCGAAACGAGAAAGAAAATTTGCGGGAAATGCGCTTTGATATACCCAAGGGCATAACTAATCTTTGAGTAGGCGACTGCATGACTTCGGTTAAATCCATATCCGGCAAAACGTTCGATTTGTTCATAAAGTGAGTGCGCTACTGTATCATCGAATCCATTCGTTCGTGCACCTTCTAAAAAATGGAGACGTTCCTGTTCGAGTGAATCCGTACTCTTCTTAGAAATCGCACGTCGTAATATATCTGCTTGAGCAAGCGTAAAACCAGCCACTCGGCGTGTGATTTCCATGACTTGCTCTTGGTAGACGATGATGCCATATGTCGACGCCAGCACCTCTTCTAATACAGGATGTACCATCTGATAAGGTTGACCGGCTTTTCGTTTTGCGTACAGATCAATGAATTTCATCGGTCCTGGACGATAGAGCGACATCGTGGCGACCAAATCTTCAAATCGATTCGGTTTCACTTCTCGCAATGTTTGTTTCATGCCTGGTGATTCGAATTGGAAGATATCATCCGTCTCGGCGCGGGCAAAGACTTGGAACGTCGCACGATCTTCTTCTGGAATTTGCGAGAGCTTAAAAGAGGGGTGTTCTCTTCGAATCAATTCTTCCATCCGACGCAAACGACTAAGATTGCGCAGCCCCAGCAAGTCAATCTTCAGTAATCCTTGACGTTCTAATGCTTGCATCAGGAACTGCGTCACGTATCGCTCGTTCGGTCCTGTCTCTAAGGGTGTCGTCTCGACGAGATTCTCTGACCCGATGACGACGCCGGCTGCGTGAACCGAACGTTGTCGCGGGAGACCTTCGACTGCTTGCGCTAGCTGTAAGAGTTGTCGACGTTTTTCACTTCCAGAGAACCAGCGATACGTCTGTTTATTTTGTTCGATTCCTTGTAATGTCGTCGATTTCCCAAGTTGTTTGACTGCAGCATCCAGTTCATCTTTTGAAAACTCCAGCGTTCGTCCGACGTCTCGCAGAGCGGCTTTGGCACCAAGCGTTGATAATGTCCCGATTTGGGCGACATGGTCTTTTCCATAACGCATTACGAGATCTTCTAATACCTCTTCGCGTCGTTCATCTTCGATATCGATATCGATATCCGGCATCGAAATCCGCTCTGGATTCAAAAACCGCTCAAAGAGTAATCCATATTTCAACGGATCAACCGTCGTGATTCCAAGCGCATAACTAACGAGAGAGCCTGCTGCCGACCCACGACCAGGTCCAACATGAATGCCTTTCGCCTTTGCTCGTCGAATAAGTTCCTCGACGATCAAAAAATAATCAGCAAATCCGGTTTGTTCGATGACGGACAGTTCATAGGCGAGCCGTTCCGCCGCTTCTTTACTTTCATGACCGTGTGCCAGTAATCCTTCTTCAGCATGCGTCCGCAGCATCGCATTCGAATCTTCTGCGACGCGTGGTAATGGACGTTGCTGGAACGGTAATTCTAAGCGTTCAGATGTCGCGGCAAATTGCTCAGCCATCGTGATTTCTCGCTCCGTAAAGTCTTCGAGTAACTCTTCTCGAGTCTTTAAATGCATCAGACGATCTGTTTTTTGATCTTGGAACGTCGTTGCTTCACGGATCGCACGTATTGCTTGATAAGCTGGGGCTTCAGCTCGATGAAGATAACGGACAGGATCGACCGGGATTGTCTCTACACCGAGTGATGCGGCTACTTCCCGATAACGCATGCGACTCTCTCGCTCGACGGTCGAGCGACTCGAAGTCACTCCCATATATGTACGCGCTCCTTGAACGTGTCCCATCCACTGCACGACGGAACGACGTAGACGTGTCATATCTTCCGATGCCTGACGAAGCGGAACGAGCACCGCAATGAGCGATGAGGCTTCAATAACCGGTTGTTCACTAGCTAATCGGTACAATTGACGTAAGCCATCAGAAGAAAAAGCAAACCACAAGATACAACAGTCTTCTTCCTCGATTCGCTGTTCCCAGCCAATGACCGGTTGTAACTGTCGACGCTGACACGCCTCGATGAATGCCGGAACTCCGGTTAATGTCGTTTCACAGATGATCGCTCGTCCAAGCTGACGATGAACAAGCTCATCGAGGTACGTCTCGATTCGAATCAAACTTTGTAAGGGACTATATTGTGTCCGGACATTTAAGTGCATCTTCTATTCTCCTCTCTCTTCTGATGAAAGCTTAAAAAGTTTTCAGAACATTCATATCTAACTAACTCAAGTACTCGCCATCTGATTTATTATTCGCTACAATAAGTATAGAAATATCATGACGGGTACGGAAGGAGCATTTCTCATGATTTTGAATCGTAGTCAAATCGCACGTGAAAAGGTTGAACAACTAAAGTTAGGTGTTACTGCTTTTACTGAAACGGAAGAAATCGCTGAGAAGATTCGCAAGTCGGTCGCTGAACTTCAACTGAATGTCATTGAAGACCACACAGATCGTGGCGTATGGTTCATTCCGCAACAAGAAACAAAAACGAAATAAGCATAAAAAGGCTGTTCGCTCCGCTTCCTCACGAGAGGAATGAGACCGAGCAGCCTTTTTTCCATTTAAAACTGGAAGTTCGCAGCGACCTCATTCAGACGATTAACGACACGTTCGACTTCACTTAACTGTTCAATCGTCGCACCAGACGCCATTGGATGTCCACCGCCATTGAATTCTTTTGCTACTTCATTGATGACTGGACCCTTCGAGCGAATTCGGACGCGAACTTCCATATCTGTTTCGAGGAACAGCGCCCAGCACTTCATTCCTTGTAAACCGGCAAAACTATTGACGAGTAACGATGCTTGTTCGACCGTTGCTCCAAATTGCTTCAATGTATCCTGTGTCAAAACGACATAACCGACGCCTTGATCCGTCAATTGGATATGTTGAAGAACATATCCTTGTAGATGAAGCGCCGCCAGTTCTGTTTGGTACATATTCCGATACAACCAATCTGTATCAATCCCTACATCAATCAATTGCGCCGCGACTTCAAACGTTCGTTTCGTCGTACCACGGAATTGAAAACGTCCCGTGTCACCGACGATTCCCGCATAGAATTGAATAGCAGCTGATGCTGGAATGTCGTATTCCCATTCATTCAATAGATGAACGAGCAGTTCCGATGTCGAACTCATCGTCGTATCGACGAGTTGCACTGACGCGTATGGATCCTCATCGGGATGATGATCGATTTTAATGACGTCTTTTCCTGTCATCGCGACCTTCCCGTCAATACGTGCTTGATTCGCCGTATCCAGAATCACGACTAACGCCTCTTTGTATAACTCGTCTTCTACCTGATCGAGCTTCCCCATAAATGACAATGATGTCGCCATCTCACCTGCCGACAACACTGTTTTTTCAGGAAACTGGTGTTGCAATGTCAATTGTAAGCCGAACTGACTACCGAGTGCATCGGGATCCGGTCGTTCATGACGATGAATGATGATCGTATTTGCAGCTTCAATCATTTGTTTGATTTGCTCTTTCACTGTGCACAGCTCCTCTAATCTTGATATGATACTAGATGAAGACAAAAAGGAGGTCCTTTTAACATGCAATTCATCCTCATCGCCCTCATCGTTTTCTCGCTTGGTGGGTATTTGTTAGCAAAACGCCGCGCGTTCCATACGAAAAGCACGAACCGAAAATACTTGTTCAATACACAAGCGAGCATTTGGTTGAGTCTGTTCGTCATCCTATTCGCCGTCAATCAGTTCGTTTCCGGGAACGGATTAACGACACTCGTCGGAAAAGTTGTCTGTTCTATTTTAATCGTCGTCGGTGTTGCTTCATTCATCGCTGGATTCATCCGTTACAAAAAGATTTATCCATATGTCGTCCGTGAGATGGAGCAATCCTGAACGAGATTCAGAGGAACCGAAGTCAATCGACTTCGGTTCTTTTTGTATTCACTTAACGATCGATGAGTTGAGAAGTCACGAGCGCCTTCGCAACGATTTGTGTACCTTGATACATTTCAACATCGACTTTCCCGAATTTTCGACCAACGTCAAAGACATTAGCCCGGATCGTTACCGTGCTCTCGATCTGAACAGGTTTAATGAAATAGATGCTGACGTTTTCAATGACAAGGTCACCTTTCTTCATGTGACGCAACATTCGTGTCGCCCCTTCGACGAGAAGCGTCGTCAATACACCACTTGAAGCAGTCCCCATGAAGTTCGTCATTTGTGGAGAAACCTCAAGGGATAAGTACGGTCCCCGTTCGTCCTCTGACGCTTTAATCTGGCCTGTGATCAGATCATCGAACGTCTCCCCGACCTGCGGCTGGCGATTCGCCAGTTGCAACGCCTTGAGGACATCTTGACGGCTAATGATCCCAAGCAATCGCCCATACTGGTCGATGACCGGTAACATTTCGATTCCTTCCCATACCATCTGATGCGCAGAATTCGTGACACTCGTTCGAATGCCGACCGTAATTGGATGCCGCGTCATGACTTTTTCAACAGCCCAGTCATGTGGACGGTCAATGATGTCCTTCGCCGTCACGACACCGACGACCTTCATTTGTTCATCGATGACAGGGTAACGATTGTGTTTCGTCTGTTCGTTCAACTCGTGCCAACGTGAAATCGGATCCGTCGTCTGTAAATAGAACGTATCATGTAAAGGGATCAAGATATCCGAGACGAGTAAGATTTCCTTTTTGATCAATCGATCATAAATTGCTCGGTTGATCATCGTTGCGACCGTAAATGTATCGTATGACGTCGAAATGATGGGTAACTCCATCTCATCCGCCAATCGTTTTGCATCCTCCGTTGTATCAAATCCACCGGTGATCAATACCACGGCCCCTGCTTCAAGCACGAGTTCGTGTGCTTTTTCACGGTTCCCGATGATGACGAGACTGTCGACATCGATGTAACGCATCATCGCTTCAAGCTTCATTGCGCCAATGACGAATTTCGTCAATGTCTTGTGTAATCCGTTTCTCCCACCGAGAACTTGACCATCGACGATATTCACGACCTCCGCGAATGTCAGCTTCTCAATATTTTCTTTTTGTTTCTTTTTGATTCGAATCGTTCCGACTCGTTCGATCGTCGAGACGAACCCAAGATTCTCCGCTTCCTTGATGGCGCGATAGGCCGTTCCTTCGGATACGGTCAAGTCCTTCGCGATTTGTCGGACGGAAATCTTCGTTCCGACATCAAGATCTTCGATATGTCGAATGATCTGTTCGTGTTTCGTAGGCATACTGTATCCCTTCTTTTCCTTTTTTCTACTCTCCTGTCATTATACTGTACTACTCCAAAGATGAAAACGTGTACTAGTCTGATTTACGAGAAATGTTTTTCGAATCGGACGATGGTATACTTATGTAGAAAATGAGTAGAGAGGTGGAGTCACATATGAGCGAACGTACGAATTACATTAGTGCTTTCTTGAAAGAACAAGGAATCGATTTAGCCGTCATTACTTCAAAGGCAAATGTCTTTTACTTTTCAGGAGTCTACGCAGAACCTCACGAACGTGTCATGGCAGTCCTCGTTGATGTAACCGGCAAACATGTATTATTCTGCCCAGCACTCGAAGCAAGTATCGTTGCAGCGAGTCCTTGGGAAGGAGACGTCGTCACGTATGAAGATCATGAAAATCCATTCGATCGTTTAGCTGAATTATTCAAGACATTTGAACATTCGAACAATCGGATCGGTATTGAAGGTGAACATATGACGTTTAGTCGATATCAAGAACTGAGCTCACATCTTGAAAATGCAGCCATTTTTGATATTGGTGAGTCCTTACAAGCGCTTCGCTTGAAGAAAACACCGGAAGAAATTGCTATCCTTCAAGAAGCAGCAGCACTTGCGGATGAAGCGATCGAAATCGGTAAACAAGCGATCCGTCCAGGTATCACGGAAATCGAAGTCATTGCGGAAATCGAATATGAAATGAAGAAAAAAGGCGTCCGCGAGATGTCGTTCGATACGCTTGTCCTATTTGGTGCAAACAGTGCTGATCCACACGGTGTCCCAGGTGACCGCGTCATCCAAGAAGGCGATTTCGTCCTATTCGATCTCGGTGTCATTTGGAAAGGCTACTGTTCAGACATTACACGGACCTTCATTTATGGTCAGGCAAGCGAAGAACAGACGAAAATCTATGAAACGGTCCGCCAAGCACTTGAAGCCGCGACAAAAGCGAGTCAGATCGGTACGACACTCGGCTCGTTGGATAAAGCAGCCCGCGACGTCATCACAGAGGCTGGCTACGGTCAGTACTTCACACATCGCGTTGGTCACGGACTCGGAATCGAGGTTCACGAATTCCCGTCCCTCGCTTCAAACAACTTACTGACGGCTGAAGCTGGTATCGTCTACACGCTCGAACCAGGTATCTATGTTCCCGGAGTCGGCGGCGTCCGGATCGAAGATGATATCCATCTTACTGCGGAAGGTCCGGTTGCGTTGACTCGCACACCAAAACACCTTCAATCGATTCCATCATCTTAAATCAGTAAAAACACCTAATCCAAGCGATGGATTAGGTGTTTTTTATTTACTTACGGGATTGATGGACGACATTGACGCCCCCTGTCACATCAAGAATCGCACCTGTGATCATACTTGATTCTTCTGCGAGTAAGAAGGAGATGGCGCGAGCGATATCTTCCCCGACACCCGTTCTTCCGACCGGTGTTTCTTCATCTTGCTCTGCTTCGGAAATCCGTTTCGTCTTGTTATCACCGACGATGTTCCCCGGATTGACCATGTTGACCGTAATGCCGTGCTCTGCCTCTTCAAGCGCCACACTCTTCGTCAAACTCACCATCCCGCTTTTAGCAGCAGCGAACGCCGCCCGGCACACCCATCCTGGCGCTGTCGCACTTTCCGGAAAACCATACGTGATGATTCGACCATAGGCTTGCTTACGCATGACGGGTAATACTTGACGTAACAACCAGAAACTAGCGGTCAGATTCCCGGTAATGACTTCATTCCATTCTTGATCGCTATAATCTACTAATGCTTTCCGCTCGAATATATATGGTCCTGCATTAAGTATCAACGCATCAATCCGACCTTGCTCGTTAATTGCTTGTTGAGCTGCGTGTTCCACTTCTTCTTGGTTCGTCACATCTGCTTGAATCGTCACAAGATTCGGATGTGTAAACTCGGGTTCGGAACGATGGAACGCCGTTACTTTCCATCCTTCTTCCAATAACTGGCGTGTTACTCGCTCTCCCAGTCCTTTTGTACCTGCTGTAATTAACGCGTGCCTCATCTTGGCATCGCCCCCTTTCACTGACTCCATTTTACGATGGAATAGAAAGGTAGGACAATTTTTAGAACTCGTTGAATGTTTCGTCCGCTTCCAGTAAGAGAATGGTATAATTAGGGTGTACTCATCATATCGATTACGAAGGGATGGATTCATCATGGCAATCGTCTATCATAATGTACTTGTAGCAGTAGATGGCTCAAAAGAGGCAGAACGTGCCTTCGAGACGGCAATCGATGTTTCATTGCGAAATGATGCAAAATTGATCATCGCACACGTCATTGATACACGGACGTTCGCAACAGTAGAAGCATATGACCGTACTATCACGGAACGTGCTGAATCTTACGCGAAGGAATTGCTAGACGAATATGTCAAGACCGCTCAAGATCGCGGTGTACAGGAAGTCGAAGTTGCAATTGAATACGGTTCTCCAAAAGTCACGATTGCCAAAAAACTTGCTCCTAATCACGATGCTGATTTAATCATTTGTGGCGCGACCGGCTTAAACGCTGTTGAGCGTTTCTTCATCGGTAGTGTCTCTGAAAGCATTACGCGTTACGCAAAATGTGACGTCTTGATTGTTCGTTTATGAACCACTCTTCCATCAAAAGCCTCTCTCCCTTCATCTCAAAGGAAGAGAGGCTTTTTGATGACCTGCTTAAACAAAAAACCATCGAACCGATGTCCGATGGTTTGAAATCATTTGTATTTTACTGTAACGGTACGACGACCCCAGTTGAATGCTTCTGAACGAGAGTAGTAAAGGATATCCATCTTCTTACCTTTGATGGCACCGCCAGTATCAGCAGCTGTATATGTCCCTTTCAATTTCCCTTTATAATACACTTTGACTGTCGAACGAAGTGGAATGACACGTGGATCAACAGCTACGACTTTCTTTTTCGAGCTTTTGATGTTCCAACCGATTGCTGTCAGGTTGCCACTGCCTGGATCATACGGTGTATAGGCTGTCGCACTCACATTCGTGACTGTTTTCCAACCGCCCGTAGATTGTTTTTTTGATCCGCTTGACGTCACGACTTTCGAGTAACTCGCGCTAAGATAAGCCGTCTTACCTTTGTAGCTTACTTTGTACCAGTTCCCTGTTTTTGCTTTGTACGATAACGTTTGGTTCTTATATAGAAGACCGAGCTTCTTCGAAGAAGTAGTAGCTTTTTGACGAATGACTAGGCTATCGACTGTTGACTTGACGCTTTTCTTAGTTGCAGCCTCTGCTTGAAGACCTGCGAACGAACTGAGTGCTAACACGACCGTTAAAACACTTGCGAGCATTCGTTTCATCATGTATTTTCTCCTCCATCATTGTTTCGTGTTTGTTAACTGAGATTAATATACATGACAAAAGCAGGTAGTGCCGTTACATATAGACCACAAAAATATGTCTGTACTATTACCGTTATGTTACAAAAGACTAATTTTTTTAAGAAACGACTCTTTTTTAGGTTTATTTTTACGATGATGACGCTTCTTTTTTCGTTGTATGACAATCGTCGTAACAATAGATCATACGTTCGTGTATCACTTTTCTGGGATTTCATCAAAAAAAGGACTAAATCGTCGTATTAACGATTCAGTCCTTTTTAAAATTATGCGTTTTGAGCAACCAATCCACCAACACGAACTGTATCACGTGCGATCATCAATTCTTCATTCGTTGGAATGATAATGACTTTGACTGGTGAGTGTGGATAGTTAATGAAGAGTTCTTCTCCATGAGCTCCATTGTTGAGTGATGGATCCCAGTAAACGCCCATGAATTCGAGACCACGTAGGACACGCTCACGGATTGAATCTGAGTTTTCTCCAACACCAGCTGTGAAGATAATGGCATCAACACCATTCATCTCAGCAGCATATTGCCCGATGTATCCGTGGATACGGTTCGCGAAGATACGGAGTGCCATCTCTGAACGGTGGTTTCCTTCCTTCGCAGCCGTTTGGACGTCACGCAAGTCACTTGAAAGACCTGAGAGTCCGTAGATTCCAGACTCTTTGTTCATGACGTTCAAGACTTCTTCCGCTGTTTTCCCTGTTTTCTCCATTAAGAATGGAATCAAAGCTGGGTCGAGTGAACCAGAACGTGTTCCCATCGTGATCCCTTCAAGCGGTGTGAAGCCCATCGTCGTATCGATTGATTCGCCA
The DNA here is from genome assembly GCF_002377745.1 of Exiguobacterium sp. UBA3491. Lineage (NCBI taxonomy): Bacteria > Bacillati > Bacillota > Bacilli > Caryophanales > Exiguobacterium > Exiguobacterium sp. UBA3491. The sequence continues at coordinate 15,759 of NZ_DFQK01000001.1, read as the reverse complement.
CCCGAAACTGCTGCGATTGATGCTCCGCTACCTAAGTGACATGAGATCAAACGAAGGTCTTTTAATGGACGACCGAGTAATTCAGATGCACGTTCCGTAACATATTTGTGGCTCGTACCGTGGAAACCATATTTACGGATACCGTATTCTGTGTAGTAATCATACGGTAAGCTGTAAAGGAAGTTTTCTTCTGGCATCGTTTGATGGAACGCCGTATCGAAGACCGCCACTTGCGGCACTTCCGGAAGCAATGCTTGGAATGCCCGGATTCCGATCAAGTTTGGTGGAATGTGAAGTGGTCCGAGTTCTGTATACGACTCGATATCTTGCATGACTTCATCCGTGATCAATACAGAGTCTGCATATTTTTCTTTACCATGAAGAACACGATGTCCGACACCTTTAATCTCATCGTAAGACGAGATGATTCCGAACTCCATTAATTTTTCGAGTGATAACTCGACTGCTTCTTTATGTGTTGCAAGCGGGAGGACATCTGTATACTTTTGTCCTTCACCATATTTAATCGTAAAGATTGCATCGTCTTTACCGACACGTTCAACGAGTCCGACTGCAGTCATCGTTTCGTTCGGCATTTCGAGCAATTGGAACTTCAAAGACGAACTACCTGCGTTTACCGCCATAATTTTTGCCATGATTTTTCCCCTTTTCCATTTGAATCCAATGAACATTCACATCTGTTTAGGTTTTCTTCTATTTCTGTTCTACAACTAGAATAGTCAAATTAACGACAGATTTCAATCACTTTGCGTAATTCATTTTAATTCTGTGTTAATCCATTCATCAATCTGTTTCACCATACCACCAAACGCACGGGCATCTGTGAAAGATGGTAGTTCAGCAAGTAACGCTTGTTTTGGCATCTTCATACCGGCTAAATGATTACGGACGATCAAATAACTTTTTGCTGCCTGTTCTTGTTTGAACATGGTTAACGGCAATTGTAAAATGCCAATGACGTGCGCTTTTGATTCAAAGTACTGTTTCAACTTGCCTTCCGTATCATGCTGGAACAAACCGTTCGGAATGACAAAAACACCGAAGCCACCTGGTTTGACGTATTGCATCGCTTGTTCGATCAATAAGAAATGACTATAGCTCATGCCCTCATCTCGTTTCAAGATGTAAGAAGCAGCAGCCTCTTCATCCGGATAATAACCGACTGGGAGATCAGCCATCGCAAGATCAACTGGATCTAGCAACAAAGGTCGTAACGCATCTTGATGCGTATACGTAACAGGGTAGTCGAGTAATTCCGTTACAGCTGCCGATAAACGAATTAACGTCTCATCTACCTCAACTGCTTCAGCAGATGTGCCCGTCGAAAGCTGACTCAAGACAGCGTGTAACATACCACCTGTTCCACTTCCTAATTCAAGTAGTCGGATGTCCTCCTTACCTACCAATTTCCCGATTAGATAACCAGCAAACAAAGCGACGCTGTCTGGCGTCGGCAAATGGTTCGGTTGCGCTTGTTTCATCCCTTCTAAAATAGCAAGCGATACTGCCTTTCGAATGACCTCTTTGTCTACATTTTCAGTATGGCGATCGTTCAACCGGTCAATCACAGTCGTCAACGCTTCTAGGTAAGGCATATCAAGATCACGTTCGATTTGTTTTGTTTGACGTGTTAATTCCTTATATAACTTTTCTAACGGCTCCATGTACGTCATCCTCTCCAAAACGAAACGGCCCCCCGTAGAGCGGGAGCCGTTTCTATCATTAGTTCCATTGTAACGCTTCAGCGTCGTTTGTAAACTATTCTTACTTCGCTTCACGTGCTGCAGCGAGTGCTGCTTCGAAATTTACCTCATCCGTTGATTCTTCGAGGTATTCGACATACGTGATTTCGTTGTTCGAATCTAAGACGAAGACAGAGCGAGCAAGCAGACGTAATTCTTCGATTGCCACGCCGTACTGTGTACCGAATGAAAGATCACGGTGATCAGACAATGTCACGACTTGATCAAGACCACTTGACGCACACCAACGACGTTGCGCGAACGGAAGGTCGTTTGAGATCGTCATGACCGTCACACCTTCGATTCTAGCTGCTTCTTCGTTAAATTTACGAGTCTGTGCATCGCATACCCCTGTATCGATTGATGGGACGACACTGATGATTCGAACACCTTGGTATGTATCACGTGTTACAGGCGATAAGTCGTTAGCTAACACTTGAAAGTCCGGTGCTGTTTGTCCGACTTGAACCGCTGTACCTTGAAGTGTGATTGGATTTCCTTTAAACGTTGCCATATGAATTCCCCTTTTCCCCTGATTGGATATACTGTATTTTCTATTTAACTATAGGAATGATCTGCGAAGATGGCAAGTATTCTGCCATAATTGATGGACTTCAGTACCCGTCTTTCTAAAAAACAGGTATAATAAAAGAGTTCATGAAACGCTTTCAAGGGGGAATTGACCATGGCTCGAAATAATGTCTACCTGTACTACCGAAATACACAAAGACACGAGACGCAGGTGCGAAAGTTGATCGATGTCGGTACACGATACGGACTGAATGTCGTCCAAGATCATCGACAAGCAAACATCATCGTCTCGATTGGTGGAGATGGGGCTTTCTTGCAAGCGGCACGCTTCACAGGTTTCCGTGATGATGCGATCTATGTCGGATTCGCTGAAGGACCAAACTCGTTCTACTGTGATTTTGATATCAATGATCTTTCTGCGGTCGAAGCAATCTTTAAAGAGACGGGCAATCGTGTCTCGGATGGCGAAATCGAAGTACGTCGTTATCCACTACTTGAAGCATCCATCAACGGTGGACCACCGATGCTCTGTCTGAACGAATGTTCCGTAAAGTCGAGCATCATCAAATCACTCGCAATCGAAGTCTATATCGATGACTTCCTGTTTGAGACATTCCGCGGGGATGGAATGGTCATCTCAACACCGACGGGATCTACGGCTTATAACAAGTCACTTTCTGGTGCGATTGTCGATCCATTGATCCACTGTCTTCAAGTCAGCGAGATCGCTTCCGTTAACAATAACCGGTACCGGACACTCGGTTCTGCTTTCCTATTGAACCGCGGACGTAAACTCTCGTTACGCATCATTGAGGACGGAAACGATTATCCGATCATCGGGATGGATAACGAAGCACTCAGCCTGACACGAACGGATTCAGTCGATATCCAGCTCTCTGAAAAAGAACTTAAAACCGTCAAATTAACGAACAATACATTTTGGCATAAGATTCAACGCTCATTCTTATGACAATAAAAAAATCTGCCCTGAAGAGGCAGATTTTTTTATTGCGTCTTCCGTTACGTCACCCCTTATACTCCAATCAAAGGAGGTACACAGATGATGTATTCCACTCAGGAAATCGCCAAACTTACCGGAGTCACAAAACGAACGCTTTATCATTATGAGACGTTCGGTCTCCTTGTGCCAAAGCGCAACGATGCCGGTCACCGATATTATAGCAGTGAGGATCTTTTACGTTTACAACAAATCCTTCTCTATCGCTCTCTTGATTTTCCGCTGTCAGAAATCCAAAGATTACTTACACAATCTGACTCCAGTCATCACACGATGATATTGAAAAAACAAATTGTACTACTTCAAGAAAAAGCTTCGCATTATCAGATGCTCGCTCAACTCGCTGAACAAACATTACTCACTTTAATAGGAGGACTCCCCATGAAAGATGAACAATTATTCCGCGGTTTACGTCACGAAGAGATCGTCATGCACGAAAAACAACATGCAGATGAAGTCCAACAACACTACGGTGACACCGACGCCTATCGAATCAGTGCAAAAAGACAAAAACAACGTACCCCGAATGAGAAAGAACAACTGAGCGCCATGCATAAGCAACTCGATCAGCGCTTGACGACCCTCTACCGCGACGGGCACAAGGCGACAGATCCAGACGTTCAACAAATCGTGAAAGAACAACATGACTTCATCGATACGTACTATTATCCATGTGAGTTATCTATTTTTGCCTCACTCGGCCAGATGTATGTGTCCGACGACCGGTTTCGTGCCTACTATGATGCGTATGCACCTGGACTATCTTCTTTCTATTCGGAAGCTATTTCGCACTATGCAGAAGCAACATCAAATTAAGGCTGCTTCTGCCTGATAGACGGTTTTACCAGCTTGGACAGTCTCCACTAAACGGTTATTCAAGATGGCTTCCCCACGCAAGCGATAGAAGTCTTCTTCAAAGATGACGAAATCGGCATCGTATCCTGGTAGGAGTAATCCTTTGCGTCCATGTGTCTCGGTCGCGAGATGTGGATTTTTCGTAAAGAGTAACAAGGCTTCGTACATCGATAACGTCTCATTCGCCTTATTGACACGTCCCGCTGTTCCTTCCGTCGCTGCATACAGGGAACGCCGGACATCGGGGTCAGAGATCGGTGCATCTGCCCCACCGCATAATAATGCGCCGGTCTCAGCTAACGAACGTAAACGATAACTCCAGTCTAAGCGGTTCAATCCGAGTCGATCGACGATGAAGTCTGCGTCATCCAGTAAAAAGACCGGTTGAACGTCAATCAAGACCGGTAACTTCCGAATTCGTGCAAGCGTTTCTGGTCGAACGACCGTCGCATGAATGATCCGATCCCGCTTGCCTTTTGGTGCTGGATATTTCTCGAGCACCTGTACGAATCGTTCAATCGCTAAGTCACCGATGACATGTGCCGCAACTGTGAACCCGTAACTACGTGCACGCTTGACGAGTTGTTCGAGTTGTTCTGGCGTATGCACTTCGATGCCACGTGTCGTCGGATCATCAGAATAACCACGACCAAGTAGAGCTGTCCGTCCTCCGAGTGCACCGTCGACGAATAGTTTCATCGCACCAATTGACATCGTTGATGGCAAAATTGGTTGCTGTTGCACGAACTCATCGATGACAAGATGATGAACGAGTAGATGTGTATGGAAGCCTGTCTCTTCTGTCACTTCTTTATATGCTTGGAGGATTTCCGCGACATCTCCGTGATACGATAAATCTTCTGTGTGTGCCGCAATGATGCCGTATTGATATAAGTTCTTAATTGCTGACCGGAGTGACGATTTGTTTCGCTCTAAGTTTCCAGCTTGTAACGCATACAAAGGTTCAAGCGCCGCATCGTACAAAAATCCGTCAGCTTCGCCGTTATCCGATAAGCCGATCTTTCCACCATCGATGACAGTCGATGCTTTATAGCCGAGCTGTTGGAATAAAACATCGTTGACAAGTGCGGTATGCCGGTCTGTCCGTTTTAATAAGGCAGGAACGTCCGGGAACAACTGATTCAGCCATGCTTTTGTCGGCGCACGGTCAAGTTTCGTTTCGTCATATCCTTCCGCCACGTGAATCCCATTGATTGGTTCTGCCTTGAGGAAAGCTTGTCCTAATGCTTCAAGCGTCGTATAACGCGAGGCATCGACACGGTTGATCGCTTCCCCGTAGCCAATCAGATGAATATGTGCGTCTGTGAAGGCTGGATAAACAGCTTTTCCGTTCAAGTCTTGAATCTGTTCAATACGTCTACCGAAACGTCGACGTAGTTTTCCTTCCTCCCCCATTGCGATGATCCGCGTCTTCTCGACGAACATCGCTGAATGGACGTCCTCTTCATGTGCCATCGTCCGAATCAATCCGTTTACGTATAGTGTTCCCATTCTACTCACTCCTCTTTTTACAAAAATAGGGTGACCATGACGGTCACCCTGAATTGTCGATCCTGATTTAAACGTGCAACGTTTCCTCTGGTGCACACGATCGTTTAATGCGTTCGATCGCGTCCGGATCGTATTCATTTAGGACACGTTCCGCTAAGATGATCGTACGTTCATAGTCTCCCGCTAAGAACTTCGTTTCCGCGATCGTCAGCGACATATGTATCTCATTGTCGTGGCGACGGTATCGGTTCGCATACTGGACGAGCCGTTCGGCATACGTGACTTCGAACACTAATGTATCTAACCGTTCTTGCACATGTTTAAACGTTTCTTGGACGTCTTGACTTTGTGCAACGATCGATCGGACATTAAACGGTAACTCTTCGAGCCGTGTCTCAAGCGTCTGTAGCGAACGATTCGCATTACGTAGTGCTTCTTCGACTTCCGTTGGTAAGTTCGGTAATCCAAGTCGTTTCAGACGAAGACGTGTTTGCGAGAGCTGATGACGCCATTCGACGATCCGTTCGCGCACTTCTGTCTCTTCTTTTCGAAGCGCTTGAAGTTCGACCGTAAAGCGTTCGTACTGAATCATCAACTGTTCCTCTAAGCGAATCGCATCGCGCATTTGATCTTCGAGCATACTGAACGGAATGATTTTCCCAGCAATCGACTCATCGAGATCTTTTGCCGCTTCAAATAGTAGCTCTTCGTCACGTTGGATCGTTTCGTAGTGAATTCCAAGATCTGCTGAGATTTCATACTTTTCACGTAAAATGCTGAACTCTTGTGCTAACTGATGAATCCGTTCGCGCATCCGTAATGCTTTTTGTTTCAAGGATTGATTTTCTTTTTTTACTTGATGACGTGCATCAACTTCACGACGGAACGTATCGTACATTTGATCAACGTCGGCTGATAACTGTTGAATCGCCTCTTCCAAACTATCGACTTCAAGTCTCTCGATTTTTTCAGCAAGACTTAAACGTTGTTCCTCGAACCGTTTGATCTCAGATTGAAGACCGAGGGGCTCAAGTGGATACCCATCTAACGACATTTCCTTATAACCCGCTCCGAGCTGATCAATCCGTTGACGCAATTCATGAGCGAGAATCTTCCATTGTTTCGGTACGAGCTCGACAAGGTGACGTGTCGTCGCTACTTCTTGCTCGAGTAACAAGCTTGTTTCATACGCCTTCGTCACTTCACCCGAAGCTTCGTACTGACACATCTCATTCCAGTGCGCGTCGATTTGTTCACTTCGTTCTTCCAGACGCGCGAGCGCCGGACCGAATGAGTTCGCTTGGATCAATAACGATTTCCGAACTTGCCCTGAATCGGCTTCCCCTTGCGCTTTCAACTCCGCTAGAACCGATTGATTCGTTTTGAACGTCGACATCTCGACGAGCATCTCATCGATCAATCCTTCGAGTTCCGCAATCAATTGTTCCGTTACTTCAAGGTCATTCTTGACGGCGATGAACCGGTATTTATCGAGCGCTTCTTCCGCTCGGTAAAGGGTTTCATCGATTTGGGCGACGTGGACCGTTAACAACTCTTCCCACGCTTGATGCCAGGAGCTGAACTTCGTCTCCGTCTCACCCGCCATCGGTAGTTGCTTTAAGTCCTGCAACTCCTTCGGAATCGATGCACTGACGATGCCTTGCTTGCGCATATCAAGTTCATCGATTTTCGTGTAGTATTTTTTTCGACTGATCATGCTGAATAGCATGACGAGTAATACGATGACGATGACTCCGATCACCCATGCCCACATTTGTCACGACCTCCACTCTGTCGTACGACTTTAGATTTTCTCTAAATCGCAATAATCTTATCCTTATAATAGTATAGCGCAACCGTTTTGCATAGATTTACAAAGGCTTTTCCTGATTTCTTCCGCTGTTTTGAATCCTTTTTCCAAAAATCAATTGTTTGTCAGCTACACGAAAACTCGTTAAACTAAAAAAAATACGCTTTTCACGGGAGGAATTTTTATTATGTTCGAAACAAAGACATATGAAGGTGACCGGACGAAACAATATGACATGCTATCAAAACAACTGGATGCTTTATTAATGGGAGAAGACAATCAAGTCGCGAACTTATCGAATGCGAGCGCGTTACTCAATCAGTTCCTTGACCGTATCAACTGGGTCGGTTTTTATTTGACGGATACCGAGCAAAACCAACTCGTCCTCGGACCATTCCAAGGACTTCCAGCATGCGTCCGTATTCCATTCGGTCGTGGTGTTTGCGGAACGTCCGCAGCAGAACAGACGACACAACGCATCGAAGACGTTCATCAATTCCCAGGTCACATCGCATGTGACGCGGCATCGAATTCTGAAATCGTCATTCCACTCGTCAAAGACGGCCAAACGATCGGCGTCCTCGATATCGACAGCCCAGAATTCAACCGTTTCGATGAAGTCGATCAAGCTGGTTTAGAAGCATTCTGTACGACGCTGCTTCGTCATCTGTAATTCTGATTGACAGTCGATTGTCCACACCGTATACTTGTAAAAGTGCAGAAATGATAACGATAGCGGTCAAATCGCTTACGTATCACATTTCATGACTCGGTGAATAACCGGAGGGGCATCGTGTAACTTTGCTATCAAGCGAGGGTGCCACATCATGAAATGGGCGTAACGTGGGTTTGATGGCGTTATTATTTTTATGCAAATAATAACGAACAATAAGGAGGAGTCTTATTATGGCTCGCTATACAGGTCCAGCTTGGAAACTCTCACGTCGTCTCGGTATCTCACTTACTGAAACAGGAAAAGAAATCGCAAAACGCCCTTACGCACCAGGTCAACACGGTAACAGCCGTCGTAAAATGTCTGAGTACGGTCTTCAACTTCAAGCGAAGCAAACACTTCGTCACATGTACGGAGTAAACGAACGTCAATTCAACCGTATCTTCAACGATGCTGGCAAAATGCCTGGTATCCACGGTGAGAACTTCATGTTCTTACTTGAAGCACGTCTTGATAACGTCGTTTACCGTATGGGTATGGCTCGTACACGTCGCGCTGCTCGTCAGCTCGTCAACCACGGTCACATCCAAGTTGATGGACAACGCGTTGATATCCCATCATTCCGCGTGAAACCAGGTCAAACGATCTCAGTTCGCGAAAAATCGAAGAACTTTGTCGTTATCAAAGAAGCACTCGAAGTTGCTCCAGCAACTAAAGACTTCGTTACTTTCGATGCTGAGAAGCTCGAAGGAACGTTCGTCCGTCTTCCTGAGCGTTCTGAATTGAACGATCAAATCCAAGAACAACTCGTCGTCGAGTACTACTCACGTTAATCGATTGTTCCAGCACCCACTTCGGTGGGTGCTTTTTTATACCTATGACTAAAATGTATACCTGGTCTTAAGAAAATAGTGACGGCTTCCATCCATTTGTGTTAACCTATAAATATACATAGTTAACACAAATAGAAAAGAGGACTTCATTCATGAAAACAAGAGATTTAACGTTCATCGCCCTCGGTGCTGCCATCATTGCAGCCGTCAGTTCTATGCCACAAATCCAACTCGTCGGTGCTGTTCCAATCACACTCCAGATGCTCGCCATCATGACGGTCAGTGCCATTCTCGGTGGAAAACGCGGTGGACTTGCTGTCTTGATCTTCTTATTGCTCGCAGCTGCTGGTCTCCCTGTTCTCGGCGGAAAAGGTGGACTTGCTCCGTTTGTCGGACCAACTGCCGGTTATTTGATTGCCTTTCCGATTGCCGGCTTCTTCATCGGTCTCGTCGCTGAAAAAACGCGTCGCTTCGTGCCACTCTTTATTGGAATGATCGTCTTCGGACTTGGTTTAGTCTACTTGCTCGGGACATTTGGTCTGATGGCTGTACTCGATCTGTCGTTTAAAGATGCTTTTGCGATCAACTACCCCTTCATCCTATGGGATACGATCAAAGCCGTCATTGCCACGACGATCGCCGTTCGTTTGTTACCACTCCGCTTATTCCGGACAGCTTAAAAAACGCTCTCTGCATCTATGTGCAGGGAGCGTTTCGTTTATCATCAAGCATGCTCGACGACGAAGTATTTTTTCTTTCCGCGACGTACGATCGTAAAGCGACCGATTGCATCTGATTCAGTGATTTCTTTCGTTAAGTCTTGCTCGCGTTCTCCGTTCAGGTAGATCGCACCGTTCGTGACGTCTTCACGTGCTTGACGTTTTGACGGACTGATCTTCGCCTCAACGAGAACATCGACCAGGTTCTTCGCTTCGCCGAGTGTAAAGCGCGGCATTCCTTTAAACGCATCTTCGATATCTTCGACTTGCAACGATTTAATATCTCCGCTAAAGAGTGCCGTCGTAATACGTTGTGCTTGTGTCAGACCTTCTTCACCATGGACAAGAACTGTCATTTCTTCTGCGAGACGCCGTTGTGCGACGCGCTTCTCTGGTGCTGCCTTGACTTCTTCTGCAAGCGCATCGAGTTCTTCGTGCGTCAAGAACGTGAAGTATTTTAAGAATTTGATGACGTCGAGGTCGTCTACGTTGAACCAGAACTGGTAGAACTCGTACGGAGATGTTTTATCAGCATCTAACCAAACCGCACCGCCAGCTGTCTTACCAAATTTCTGACCATCCGCTTTCGTAACGAGCGGTACTGTCAATCCAAATGCTTTTTCTTCATGACCAGCACGACGAATCAGCTCCATCCCTGCTGTGATGTTCCCCCACTGATCGCTACCTCCTACTTGAAGACGGCATCCTTTGTCTTCGTAAAGTTTCAAGAAGTCAAACGATTGAAGTAACATGTATGAGAACTCAGTGAATGAGATACCGTTTTGAAGACGTGAATCAACAGAGTCCTTCGCAAGCATGTAGCTGACCGGGAAGTGTTTTCCGATATCACGTAAGAAATCGATGATTGTCAAATCTTTCGTCCAGTCTAAGTTATTGGCAATCGTGACCGGATTTTCACCTTCAAGTGGTAAGAAACGTGACAGTTGATCTTTAATCCGATTCGCGAACTCTTCGACGATATCCGATGTGTTCAATGACCGTTCCGTTGCGCGACCACTCGGATCCCCAATCATCCCAGTTGCCCCTCCAACGAGACCTACGACATGGTGACCCGCTTGTTGGAATCGTTTTAAGACTAAAATCGGCAACAAGTGTCCGATGTGAAGTGAATCTGCTGTTGGATCGAAGCCTGTGTAAAGCGTCGTCGGATTCTCGAGTAATGTTTTCAGCCCTTCTTCATCTGTCATTTGGTTAATTAACCCGCGAAATTCTAAATCCTCTAATAACGTCATTGTTTCTCCTCCTAAAGTTCACTATTAACAAAAAAAACCGTCCCTTCGTCTAAAACGAAGGGACGGAATATTCCGTGGTACCACCCTAATTGTCCTTTTGTGTAAAAGGACCACTTGGTTCGTCGATAACGGGACGGACCGCTTGATTTCTCAAGAAACTCCTGGAAGCGTAATTCGTAAGTTCACTGTGTCCTAGTTCGCAGCACCACTAGGTCTCTGTCACAGGGAGTGACTTACTACTATATTCCGATCATGGTTTAGCGCAATATACGAAAATAAGATGATTTCATGATACGTTGAAGGCGAATCCGCTGTCAAGTCCGATTTCATTAGTAGATTTATGGTATAATACGTCTATCTGTGATTTAATATTAATTTACACCTAAGTTTAAGATGCAAAGGAGATCATTTATGCGCGAGAACTGGTTCAAGTTTTGGAATCATCCCCGGACGAAAGCCGTTCGGCACTGGTCAAATATCACATATGATGTTTCATGGAACATCATTTTGTTCCTCATCATAGCTGTCTTACTCGTTGGTAGTTTTTCTGTTGGTGCAGCGGGCGGCTATTTCGCTTCGCTCGTCAAGGACACAAAAGCACCACCATTGACTGAGATGAAACAACAAGTCAATAGCTATGCCGTCACAAGCCAAATTTATTGGGGAAGTGGTGAAAAGCTGACGAACATCTCAACAGATGAAGAACGTCAGCCTGTCGATATCAAGAAGATTTCTCCTTACTTGATCGATGCGCTTTTATCAACAGAAGATGTAGACTTCTATCAACACGATGGTGTCGTTCCAAAAGCGACATTACGAGCAGTTCTACAAGAACTAACGAATTCTGCGTCGCGCACAGGCGGAAGTACGCTAACACAACAATTAATCAAAAACCAAATCTTGACGAACGAAGTCTCATTCGAACGGAAAGCGAAAGAAATTCTTTTAGCATTGCGCCTTGAAAACGCGATGTCAAAAGATGAAATTTTACAAGCGTACTTGAATGTCGTCTCATTCGGTCGCAATTCACTCGGTCGTAACATCGCGGGGATCGAGGCTGCATCACAAGGAGTTTTCAACAAATCCGCGAAAAAACTGACGTTACCACAAGCAGCTTTTCTCGCTGGGATTCCTAAAAACCCTTATTACTACACCCCTTACCTTCAAGGTGGCGTCGTCAAAAAGGACTTGACGCCAAGCGTCAACCGGATGAAAACAGTATTGAAGCGGATGTATGTCGCGAAAAACATCACGAAGGAACAGTACGAAAAAGCAATCAAGCATGATATTACGAAAGATTTCGCGAAACAATCAAAACGTTCTCGTGATACGTATCCGTATGTCTACGATTTAGCCGAACGTGAAGCGACGAAAATCATGACGAAGTATCTGATGAAACAAGATGGCGTGAAAGAAGATGAAGTGAAACCGTCTGAACTGGCAGAAGTGCGTGCCAACTATCAAGATCAAGCACTTGTTGCACTGCGCCAAGGCGGCTACAAAGTTCACTTGACACTTGATAAAAAAATTCATGAAGCGATGCAACAACCTGCGAAGAACAGTGCGAACTTCCCAGGAAGCATGCAATACAAACAAGTCGTCGATCCAAAAACGAAAAAAAGCGTTTCGAAACAGGATCCAGAAGAAACAGCAGCAGTCATGGTTCAAAATGAAACGGGACGTATCCTCGGATTCGTCGGCGGACGGTATATCGATGGAAAAGCTGACGATTTCAACCGGGCATTCCAAGCCAAACGTCAAATCGGGTCAACGGCAAAACCAATCCTCGTTTACTCGAACGGGATTGAAAATCGCTTGATCACACCAGGGTCTACCGTTAATGATGAAGAGTACTACTACCAGACTGTACCACGTCAACCTGGCGACCGTCCGATCAAGAACGAAGGTGGACGTTACCGTGGTAATGTAACGGTTCGTACGGCATTAGAACTATCATTGAACGTACCGGCCGTTAAGATTTACGAGAAGATGAACATGTCGAATTCGATTCAAAAACTCGTCGATATGGGAGTTGAAGTACCTGATGCGATCCGTTATGCCCCTTCTGCGGCACTCGGAACGATGGAAATCACACCTGTCGAACTCGCAGGTGCTTACGCGACACTTGCCAACTATGGTGAATTCGTCCAACCGTACATCATCTCGAAAATTACGAAAGACGGAAAAGATATCTATAAAGCAAAACCGAAGAAAAAACGGATCTATGAACCACGAACAGCTTACCTGACACTTGATATGATGCGTGGTGTCTTCACGAAAGGTACAGCGACGTTCGCTAAAGCTAGACTGAACGTACCGGGAGATTGGGCCGGTAAGACGGGTACGACCAACGATGTCAAAGACTCTTATCTTGTTGGTTCTACTCCTGGCGTAACCCTTGCCGTCTGGACAGGACACGACCAGAACAACTCACTTATCGGTCCGTCAACGTACTACCAACGTACGCAGACGCTCTGGTCACAGATGGCGAATGCATCGTATGGTGCGAACAGCAGTTACTTCAAATCTGGCGCCCGCTTCACGCAACCATCTTCTGTAACAGCAAATGACTTCCAAAACAGTGGTCGCTTCAAAGAAGAAGATAAGAAGAAAAAAGCAGAAGAAGCAAAGAAAAAAGCAGAAGCGAAGAAACAGAAAGAAGTAGAAGAAAAGAAAAAAGAGGCAGACGCACAGAAGAAAGAAGATCAACAAAAACAACAAGATCAAGCTAAAGAAAAAGCAGATGCTGAGGCAAAGAAAAAAGCAGCAGATGACGCAAAACGTGCTGCCGATGCAAAAGCAAAAGCCGATGCAAAAGCAAAAGCCGACGCAAAAGCAAAAGCCGATGCAAAAGCCGAAGCCGATGCAAAAAAGAAAGCTGAAGCGGACGCTAAGAAAAAAGAGGCAGATGCAAAGAAACAGCAAGAGCAACAAAAGAAACAAGATGAAAAGAAAAAAGATGATGCTTCTGAAAACTAACAAAAAGAGGCTGGGACATAACTCAGTTTCACAAACGAAAGGCCCTCGAAACGTGTAGTCGTTTCGAGGGCCTTGTTCTATGACGAAAAACCGATTCTGAATAAACAAATAAGGACAACCTCTGATAAAGTTAAAGTGACCAAACCATAACCATCGGAGGTGCCCTTATGTTTAAAGATTATAACATGAACCAGCTGGTTCTGCCCTTAGATTTAGAAGTTCGTCTTCAAGAAAATGATATCGC
>NZ_DFQK01000001.1:0-1513 GCF_002377745.1 Exiguobacterium sp. UBA3491 | reverse complement strand
TTCGCTGTCCATCATCTCGTCGAATCCATTCCGGATGATGTTTTCGATCCTTTCATGCGGACGACGGGATGCCCTGCTTATCATCCGCGGATGATGATGAAAATCATTTTATGTGCCTACACACAGTCGGTCTTCTCCGGTCGGAAGATTGAGGGATTACTATCCGATAGTCTGCGGATGATGTGGCTAGCGCAAGGGAATGCGCCGAGCTATCGTACCATCAACCGTTTTCGAGTGCATCCCGCAGTCACTCCAATCTTGAAGCAAGCCTTCGTTACCTTCCGTTGCCATCTCGTCGAGATGGGAGAAATCAATGAAGAAGCCATCTTTATCGATGGTACAAAGCTAGAGGCGAATGCGAACCGATACACCTTTGTTTGGCGGAAATCGATCGAACGTCATAGTTCGTCTCTCGTGGACAAATCGAATCGTATCTATGACAACCTCGTCGAACAAGACATCCTACCGGAAATTGAACGAGAAAGCCCGGACGAGCTCACTCTCTCAGAACTCGAACACATGGGTGAAGCTTTAGACGCACATATCGCTTCCATCAACCAAAAAATCGAGGCGAGTTCGGATACTCAAGAAAGAAAACGTCTACGTTCTGAACGGAAGGAACCACGTCTCCTTCGAAAGGTGATTACAGATTTCAGCGAGCGGAAACAGAGATATGCCCTCCAAAAGAGGACGCTCGCTGGACGGAACAGCTATTCGAAAACAGACACAGACGCGACGTTCATGCGAATGAAGGAAGATCATATGCAAAATGGACAACTCAAGCCAGGCTATAACGTTCAAATCGCGACCGAAGGACAGTACACACTCGCTTATGATATTTATCCGAATCCGACGGATGCCCGGACGTTACTTCCCTTTTTAGATGAGATCAGCTCATATTTACCACTACCACCGCATATCGTTGCGGATGCCGGCTATGGGAGTCAGGAGAATTATCAGGATATTTTGATGCGCCGAGGGCGCATTCCACTCATCCCTTATACGATGTTCGAAAAAGAAAAGTCTCGAAAATGGCGCAATGATCCATTTAACACAGCAAACTGGTCTTATGATGAAAGGTCGGATCGTTTTGTGTGCCCTAATGGACAGGACGTAACATTCCGTTACATGTCCAAGAGAACAGATCGGTACGGATTCACGCGTGATTTCAAGGTGTATGAAAGCGAAGGGTGTGATGGCTGCCCGTTTCGCTCCCGTTGTACCAAGGCCAAAGAGGGTCGTCACCGACAGGTACACATAAACACTTCATGGGAAGAACAAAAAGAACAGATGAAAAAATGGCTTTCAGATCAAAAAACAGGATCCCTCTATGCGAAACGGAAGATAGACGTGGAACCAGTTTTTGGATATCTGAAGGCTAATTTGAGTTTCACTCGCTTTTCTGTGAGAGGAAAAGCGAAGGTGAAGCGTGAGCTCGGCTTCATCCTCATGGCCGTAAATTTAAGAAAATGGCTCATCCAAAGCGTTGCCCGAAGGGCAACTTGACGCGAGA
>NZ_DFQK01000019.1:24820-33493 GCF_002377745.1 Exiguobacterium sp. UBA3491 | reverse complement strand
TAAAGCACTCAAGGAAAACCGGATCATCCCCGATTTCCGGGCACCGAACATTGTCCGTCTAGCACCCGTCGCGCTCTACAACACGTTTACCGATGTCTATGACGTCGTCGCGACACTTAAACGAATCATGGAAGATAAAGAATACGAACGTTTCGCGAATGAACGCGAAGTCGTTGCTTAAGGAGTACACCATGGAACAACCTACTGAACTACGGCGTGAACTCAAGACACGCCAACTCACGATGATTGCAATGGGCTGCGCGATCGGTACCGGTCTCTTCCTCGGAAGTGGGCTTGCGATCGGGCTTGCTGGACCGAGCGTTTTGATCAGTTACGCAGTCGGCGCCTTCATCGTCCTACTTTTAATGGGCTGTCTGGCTGAAATGACGGTCGCCCATCCGACATCTGGCTCGTTCGGTACGATTGCCGAACGATACATTAGTCCGTACGCGGGATTTCTCGTCCGCTATTCGTACTGGATCGCAAACGTTCTCGCAATCGGCGTTGAAGTTAGTGCGATCGCCATCTATATGAAATACTGGTTCCCGGACGTTCCCGGGGTCGTCTGGATTCTCATGTTCGCTGCCGCGTTAATTTACATTAATGCTACGACAGTCAATACGTTCGCAACCTTCGAGTACTGGTTCTCGGTCATTAAGATTAGTGCCATCTTACTGTTCATCCTGCTTGGTGCTTACTTGGTCATCGGTAGTCCGAGCCCTGAGATCGGTCCACAAAACTTCACGAATGATGGTGGCTTCATGCCATTCGGCTTCTCGGGTCTCTGGATTGCGATCTTCATCTCCCTGTTCAGTTTCCTCGGAACGGAATTGATTGCTGTCACTGCCGGTGAAGCAAAGGACCCGGACGTTGCCGTACCGAAAGCATTAAAAGCGACGGTCTTCCGTCTCTCGACGTTTTATGTCGTCACGATTGCTTTAATGTTGATGATTGTCCCGTGGCAACAAGCAGGCGGCGTCGATCAAAGTCCGTTCGTCAAAGTAATGGAGATGCTATCGATTCCATATGCAGGCGGTATCATGAACTTCATCATCCTGACGGCAGCGCTCTCCGCGATGAACAGTCAGCTGTATGCTTCGACACGGATGATGTATTCATTATCCAAGGCAACGTATGCGCCAAAAGTATTTGGTCGTTTAAATCGAAAAGGTGTACCGCTCTTCGCACTCGCCTTATCAACGCTCGGCATTTTTCTCGCTGCGATCATCAGCAGTCAGTCGAGCGTCTCTTATCCGTTCATGATGGGGATTTCGATGTTCGGGGCGATTTTCACGTGGTTCATGATTTTCATCTCCCATTTGTACTTCCGTAAAGCCTGGGAACGTGAAGGTGGACGGACATTACCGGTTCGGATGATGGGCTATCCGTATCTGACGGCCCTCGGTGCATTGTTGTTATTCGCACTCGTCCTGACGACATGGTTCACAGATTTCCAAATCGTCTTGAAGTTTGGTATACCGTGGTTAGTGTTCTTATCGATCGCCTATTTCTTCTGGAAACGGGCGCATCCAGAACAACTGAAGACCGCTGAAAAACGAAAACTGAATTAACTCGATAAAGGGGATGAATGGGAATGACAAAGACAGATCCTACGTCTATTGAAGCATCGATTCAAACGGATTTTAAGAAAGATATGTCCTACGGGGATTATTTGCAACTGGATCCATTACTTACAAGTCAACATCGCTTATCGGGGCATCATGACGAGATGCTGTTCATCATCATTCATCAAACGAGCGAACTCTGGATGAAGCTGATCCTGCATGAGATGCGGGCAGCGACGCAAGCCGTTGCAAACGATGATCTCGAATCATCGTTTAAGATGCTCGCACGGATCTCAAAGATTCAGCACCAGTTGATTCAGTCGTGGAATGTCTTGTCGACCTTGACCCCTGCCGAATATCTGGAATTCCGTGATGCGCTTGGTCACTCGTCCGGTTTCCAATCGTATCAAAACCGCCAAATCGAATTCGCGCTCGGCTTCAAGAATGAGCAAATGCTAAAAGTCTATGCGCATGACGAAACCCTCTATCCGATGATGCTGGAAGATCTGAAGACACCAAGCATCTACGACGAAACGATTCGCGCGATGGCGCGCCATGGGCTACCGATCGACGAATCCGTCCTTGAGCGTGATGTCACGCAAGACTGGACGCCGAATGCAAGTGTCGAAGCAGCTTGGGCAAGCGTCTATCGTGATGTCGATCGGTACTGGGATTTGTATGAACTCGGTGAAAAACTACTGGATATCGGGAGCCAACAACAGATGTGGCGCTTTAACCACATGAGTACCGTCGAACGGATCATCGGACAAAAGCCAGGAACGGGCGGTTCTTCTGGCGTCAGTTATCTACGACGTGTGCTTGACCACCGCTTCTTCCCGGAACTGTGGTCAGTCCGCACGACATTATGAGGAGGATGAAGCGATGACACGATGGATTGATGTTTCACAACCACTTGATCGCCACGTCACGACGTGGCCGGGGGATACACCGTTTGAAGCAACATTGACATGGAATAAGGCAGACACCGGTTCCGTTAACGTCGGCAAAGTTACGATGAGTCTGCATACCGGCACTCATGTCGACGCGCCGTTTCATTTTGACGATGCTGGACAAAAAATCATCGACCTTGATCCGGATCTCTACATCGGACATGCGCGTGTCATTTACTTACCAGGTCGTACAGAAATCACAGCCGCTGATTTAGATGGCTTTGAGCTAAATGACGTCCAGCGCTTGATCATCAAAACGGATGGTTGGATCGACAAATCAACTTTCCCGGAAACGATTCCCGTCTTGACGCCAAGTCTTGCTGAACGTCTCGGTGAACTCGGGATTTCGCTGATTGGTCTCGACTTACCAAGCGTCGATGCGATCGACAGCAAGGAAATGGCGGCCCATCATTCACTGGCGCAGCATGGAGTCCATATCCTCGAAGGACTCGTCCTTGATGCGATCACGCCTGGTGATTACCACCTTAACGCCGTCCCACTCCCGCTCGTCGATGGCGACGGTAGTCCCGTTCGTGCCTTACTTCGTCCATACTAAAAAAATCCGTCCAGCAGCCTCTCTGCTGGACGGATTTTTTACTTATGTAGCGGTTCGAATAAACTGGCTTCGATCTGACGAATGACATGTCCGAGAACTGCAAGTGACGAATCGACCTCAAATCCTTGATCGAGTGAATGATTCGCTCCTTCGATAACATCGATCATTAATTGTGATGTCCGACACGTTTCAAGTGCTGCCTCATCATAAAACTTATCGGCCGTGCCAATGACGATCAGTCCAGCTTGCGTCGAGGCGGCGATTTGTTCGACCACTTCATTTAGGACGGGTGTTAAGAAAACGAAGCGTGCTGCCTGTAGACTCGGCTTAGCAAGTAACGCGGCAAGCGGAATCGTGCCTAACGATTTTGCGATAAACTGAACGTTTTCGTATGGATGCTTTGCCAGCACTTCTGAGACGACAGCGTCAACCCGGCGCGTCATGCAGGCATTTGAATCAGCGTCTGACATCAAAAATAGATCTTCTGTCACATAGTGAATGCAGATGACATCGATGCCTCGCGCGAGTAATGCCATTCGAGTGTAGTAAAAGTATGGATGGTCGTATACGTACGATGCTCCCGAGATCAAGAAGCAGACCTGTTTGGATCCCATTTGAAAATGATCATATGAGACGGTCGTCTGATCGACGACGATGGATGATTGTTTGATATGCATGAAACCCCTCCACGTTTTTTCTAGACTTTACCATTTCAGAGGTGGACTGTCATGTCTTTTTGACTCTTTCTTATTTGAAGAAGTAGTGCGATGTAAGAAACCATCCGCGTATATCATCCTCTCTTTCCACAGGCGGGAGATAAGCCGCGACAACTCGCATTTCTTGCGATCTGCCGGGTCTTATCTATCCCTGACGAAAGCTACTTTGTTGCTTTCTTTTCCTGTAGGAGTCGAGGATGAATCTGCTTCTTCTCCTATTTAACAAAAAAGGTCGCTTTCCGATTTTTCATTCGGAAAACGACCTTCTGTTCGTCAAACATTTGTTGATTACCCTCTATCTTTTACTACTTATTAGCCAATCGGAGCAAACACCGACTGTTCGACTTGTTTTAACTCATAAAACGCCCCTTGTCGTGTCATCAATTCGGCATACGTTCCGACTTCGATGACTTGTCCTTGATCCATGACGATGATTTGGTCCATCGCTTCAAGACCCGCTAAGCGGTGGCTGACGAGCACGAGTGTCGCATCCGTTGCTCGCGCAAACAGTCGCTTGAGAATCATCTGTTCCGTCAAAGCATCAACGGATGACGTCGGTTCGTCAAGCAAGTAAAGCGATGCTTCTCGCAAGAGCACGCGGGCAATCGCCAGCCGCTGTTTTTCTCCTCCGGATAAGTTCTCTCCTTTTTCAAACACACGATCACTCAACTCGAATGTCGTTAATCCGACATCATCGAGTGCTTGTCGCATCGCTTCGTCCGTCGCTGCTTCGTTTGCGAGAAGTAGATTATCACGAAGTGTTCCATAAAAGTAGTGATTTTGTTGCAGGACGACATTCGCGTGCTGCCAGAGTCCTTCCGGATCAACCGTCTGACTGTCCTGTCCAGCAATCGTTAATCCGTCCGTCGGATACATCCGTAACATCAATTGAAGTAACGTTGATTTCCCGGAACCACTCGCTCCGACGATTGCCGTCTTCTTACCAGCCGGAATCGAAACAGTGACGTCACGTAAGACTGGACGGGGTGCATCAGGAAACGTAAACGTCAGCGCATTCGTTTCAAAGGACGGTACCTGATCGAGGACGAACGGAGCGTACGTCGGCTCCTCTTGCTCAGTCACGACTTCATCGAGTCGTGTCGCAGCATGGCGGCTATCTTCAAAGAAGCCGGGTAAAATCGCCATCGGTGCCGCATTTTCAAAGACGGTCAGCGATGTCATGACGAGTAAAGCGAGGAAAACTCCCTCGAGTTGTCCGCTTGCGACGAGATAGGCACCCACACCGAGGACAAGCCAAGAGATGATCAGCGTTACCATCGTATTTAAGGCCAGGTTCGAGACAGCGTGTAAACCATTACGTTTCTCTTCCTCGACATACCGTTTCGCGACGGCATTCAAGTCCTGTTCCTTTTGGTCGAGCTGTTGGTAAATCTTCAAATCACGATAGCCTTGGAATAACTCTGTCACTTCTGTCGACAAGTCACCACGTCGGACACGGACTGAACGGGCGAAGCGTTGTTCACGGTACGCGAACCATCCCGGAATCAAGAAACCGGTCAAAATTAAACCAAGCAACAGAATCCCGGCAATCTTCCATGAGAAGAAACTGACGAAAAAGATCGTACAGAAGAAAACGAGCAGTAACACGATCGGTGGATAGAGGACACGTAAGAACGTATTTTGCAGACTCTCGACATCCCCGACGATCCGCGCAAGTAAATCCCCACTGCGGTACTTACCAAAAATCCCTGGCGCAAGCGGCTCGAGACGACGGTAAAATGACGTTCGGATGTCACTAAGGATGGTAAACGTCGCCCGGTGCGAATAGTAACGTTCCGAATACCGACTGACGGCGCGCGTCAGACTCGACACTTTTTGCAGGGCGATCAAGACGGCGAGTGTCTGGATCGGTGGCAACAAGGCTGCCTTTGAAATCAGGTACCCACTTGCTGCGAATAAACCGACCGCTGTCACACCGGCGAGGACACCGAAGAAGATCGACCAGGCGATATCGCGTTTTTGATGCACCATCAACCGAAAGACTCCTAATAATTCCTTCATCGTGTTTCCTCCCCTCTCTGGACGCTACGCATCCGCGCATATTCCGAATCGCGTCCAAGCAGTTCATCGTGAGTGCCGCGATCGACGATTCGTCCGCCGTCGAGAACGACGATTTGATCCGATCGTTCAATCGTATGCAAACGGTGCGCGACAGTGATGACGGTTGCCGATTGTCCGAGTTGCTCAATCGCGTGTTGGAGCAGTCGCTCCGTTTTGACATCAAGTCCAGTCGTCGGTTCATCAAAGACGACGACGTTCGGTCGTTTCAAGAACGCTCGTGCTAACGCAACACGCTGTTTTTCGCCACCCGATAGACCGCGTCCACCTTCTCCGATCACCGTGTCGATCCCTTCAGGCAACGTCGCAATCAACTCCTCGAGCCCTGCCGCCTGCGCCGCTTCGAAAATCTCTTCAGGCGTCGCTTGACGAAGCTCACCAATCGCGATGTTTTCTGCCAGTGTTCCGGCATACAGATACGGATGTTGAGAAATGTAGCTCAACTGACGGAACCAGCTTGTTTCCTCCACCTGACCGCGCTCGGTTCCGTCGAGTAGAATCCGTCCTTCTTGTGGATCCGCGAGTCCGGCAATCAACTGCAAGACGGTCGATTTACCGGCACCACTGCGACCGATCAACGCTACCTTTTGATACGGCTCAATCGTAAGCCCGATATCTTGTAAGGCAAAACGTCCTTCTTGGTACGTAAAGCCGACTTCATCCAAGACGATTCGTGGTGGACGATTGGTCGCAAGTTCCGATTGACCGTATGCAACAGGACGATCTTCTGCCGTCAGTTCGGCTGCGATCTGTTTCGCTGCTGCCACACTACCGCGTCCCGTGTGGAAAGCAGCCCCCATCTCTTTTAAGGCAAGATAGTATTCTGGTGCCAACACGAGCATCAAGAACGCTGGGATAAAGGTGATGCTTTGAAACAGAATCAAACGCAGACTGACTTCAAGTGCAATCATTCCCATACTGAGCATCGAGATGAACTCAAGCATCAATGACGACAAGAAGGCGAGCTTCAAGACCGTTAATGTCGCATCTCGGAAATCGAGACTGCTTTTTTCGATGACGTCACGCTGTCGTTTCGCGCGACCGAATAACTTCAAGGTTATCAGTCCTTGTAACGTATCGAGGAACGTTCCTGAGAATGCCGTCATCTTCTCGAGTTGAGCATCGGCCCGCTTTTGCGTCATGATGCCGATGATGATGTAAAACAACGGAATGAACGGCGCCGTGATCATCATGACAAGACCCGTGATCCAGTCATAGCTGAATGCCGCGATCAAGACCATCAATGGAACGATTGTGGTCTGGACGACTTTCGGCAAATATTGACTATAGTAGCTGTCCATCTCGTCTACTGCATCGAGCAAGACACTGACCTTCTGTCCCGCTTGCCCTTGTAGCATCATCTCGACTGAGCGACTCGTATATTTCGCAACGAGTGCTTCCCGAAGCGCCTGCTTCATGTGTGCCGATAACGTCGTACCGAGACGACCGTTCCAATACGTCACGGCGACTCGGAGCAACAGCATCCCGAGAACGATGAGTAGTAACGGAATGACGGATTCAAACGGTTGTTCTTTTAGGAAAATGCGATCGACTGTTAACACGATGCCGTATGATTGACCGACGACCGCGACCCCCATTAAGAAAGCCGCAATGATGAATTGAATGAGAATACTACGTGGAATCTGGACGATTCCTTTTAATGGATTCATATACAAACGTCCTTTCACGAAGTGTGAACGACTTTTAGTGAATATTTTCACATATCGTACATTTAGTATATCGAATCTGGAACGGGGATGCCATGCAGATGCTGTCGAAAAGGTGTGACGTTTTTGTGAGAGCATAAAACTCGACAATCCTTTCGAATGAAACTATTATGGATAGATATTATCCACGTTTAACGAAAGGAGTCTTTCTATGCAAATGAAAACCGGGGTCGAGCAATCCGTCTATGCGATGTTGCTTTTGACATTCCTTCCAGATCGCGCTGTGTTGCCCGGTGAATTCATCAGCCAGCAACTCGGTGCCTCGCCGACTTATTTCCAAAAGCTCTTACGAAAACTCGTCCAGGCGGATCTGTTGTATTCCGTACCGGGTGTCAAAGGCGGCTTTCGCTTACGGCGTCCAGCAGACGAAATTCAAATCTTTGACGTTTATCAAGCAATCGAGGGCAAGCAGACGTTGTATGCGTCAAGCGGTGTCTTTGAGGATTTGATGGGAATTCAGGAACAGGAGATCGGTCTACTGTCGAATCTGATGACAGAGGCGGAAGATGCGTGGCAATCGACGTTGAAGCGCGAATCGATTGGCTCGATCCGTCAAGCAATTGACGCCTCCTGTCCACCAGAACATTTAGAACGGTTACATGCGTTAATCACAGACCGGATGATGACACTTTAATGAACAGAAAGAGGTTTTTACTATGATATTGAATCGTTATTTCGACTTATTCGACGCGTCACGCACAGATGAACAAGCTTTTGAGGATCTCGTTTCCTTATTCACGACAGACATCACGTTCGTCCTGAACGGACAACCAAAGCACGGCATCGACGCCTGGAAACAATTCGTCCGTCATGTGTTTACAACGAATCAAGACATTAAGCACATGTATGCCGGCTGGGAAGAAACAACACCCGGAACATATGAAACACGCTGGGCAGTTTGCGGAAAACGGGCAGACGGTAGTGTCTTCACGCAAGACGGAAAAGATATCGCACGTCTCGATGAAAACGGACGGATCGCTTACCTGGAAAACGTTCCAGATGATCCGACGATGTTCCGTTCATAAGATGGCTTTTAAATAACGAAGAGGCTGACTCCAAAGTCAGTCTCTACAAAGATAA
>NZ_DFQK01000019.1:16775-24714 GCF_002377745.1 Exiguobacterium sp. UBA3491 | reverse complement strand
AAAAGACGCGTCATTCTTTTTTTAAGTCAGCCTCTTTTGGTATTTAGCGCTTCAGTACGAGTCGTTTCAACAAATAGCACCGTGATGACAAGTAATGACGCAATGGCGAAATAGACCATGTAGATCAACAAGTCCGGTGCAAATCTTGACACGATGTACGTCAATACGACGACAGCCGTATACAGCAACAAAAATAGACTGATGTGCTTCAACTTCGACACTCCCCTTTGAATCCTTCTCTCTTCTTTACGGAAACGACTGGAAAATGTTTCAAAAGGTATGTCTTTACTTCGTTTTATAGATTCTTCGCTTTGAATGTGTCTCCACCTTCGATCGTGCCGTTATCAAAGCCTTTTTGGAACCAACGTTCCCGTTGCGCCGATGTGCCGTGGGTGAAACTTTCCGGTACGACATATCCTTGTCCTTTCTCTTGTAACGTATCGTCCCCAACAGCATTCGCTGCCGTCAACGCTTCTTCGAGATCGCCTTCTTCGAGCAAGTTTTCGCCTTGCGCGTGATGCGCCCAGACGCCGGCATAATAATCTGCCTGTAGCTCGAATCGAACGAGGTACTTGTTGAACTTCTCCTCACTCATTTGCTTTCGAAGTGGCATGATCTCATCCGATTTTCCGAGTAACGTCTGGACATGATGCCCGACTTCATGCGCAATGACATACGCCATCGCAAAATCGCCCGGTGCTCCGTATTTCGTCTGCAGTTCATCATAAAAGCTTAAATCAATGTATAATTTCTGATCACCGGGACAGTAAAAGGGACCGACGGACTTCCCTGCTTGTCCGCAAGCCGAACTAACTTGATCCGTATACAAGACGAGTGTCGGTTTTTTATAGGTCTTACCATCTTCTTTAAATTCTTTTGTCCAGACTCGTTCCGTATCGGCCAAGACGACGGAGACGAAGTCCGCTGCTTCTTTTTCCTGCGCTGTTTCCTCATACGTCGTATTTTGCTGATCCCCACCGGTTAAGTCTCCGAGTAGTTCAGTTGGATTCCCACCCATCAAAGTGATGACGATCAGCAGGATGATTCCGACACCACCGCCGATACCGGCGATTCCTTTTCCACCCATTCCTCGCCGGTCCTCGACGTTTGAACTTCGTTCTCTTCCCTTCCATTTCATGTGTTTTCCTCCTACCCGTTTCGTTATTGTTCTTTACCCAAAAGCTTTTATACGTAACGCTTCAGCACATCATAGATGAAACAGAAGTCATTTGATTTGAAGGATTTTCTAGGAATATCCTTCTACTGTAGAGAAGATTAGTAGCAGAACCAATCTTTCGGATCCAATTTTTTCTACACAAAGGAGGTACGACATGAAACCTCATCTACTTTTTTTATCTTGGCGTGATGCTCGACATCCACAAGCTGGAGAAGCTGAAATTTTTATTCATGAAATGTTGCGGCGTGTCAGTACTACCTACCGAGTTACCCATTTGTCCGTCTCATTCAAGGGCGGATCACCGACGGAGTATCGAGATGGTATCACTTACCTCCGTTATGGTACGACAGCTTCTCTTATTCCATATGCACTTTATTATTACTGGTCTTATGCTAAAACGATTGATTTAGTTCTGGATCATTTGAATGGGTTTCATTTCTTCACACCATTTTATGTTCCACGTCATAAACGAACTTTATTTCTTTATCAATTGATTCGTGAACGTTGGTCGACGACGCTTGTGTTTCCTTTTTCAAAGCTTGGCGAATGGACAGAGACTCGACGGTTAAGCTGGTATAAAGATAGTCATGCCTTGACTATCAGCCCCTCTGTTGTAGATGAACTGCAAAGTGCTGGTTTTACTAACAGTCATATCACGATGTTGCCGCCAGGACTTTCTTTTTCCTCATGGTCTGAACAGGAATGGGAGTTAAAAGAACATGTTCCAACCTTTCTATATATCAACCGTCTGAACGAAAAAGAACTTCAAGATGCGATTGGGGCATTCCTCATGGTCCAACGTGAGTTTCCTGAGACACGCCTCTGGCTGATTGGTATCCGTAACAGCTCTCATCTTTTGCAACTCCTTACACTTCCCCTTCCTAAAGAAGTGAAGGATGCTATCACATACTACGATTCAGTCACTGAAACAGAAACGCGCAGCATGATGAGTCGTGCCACCGCTCTCCTCTTCCCTTCTATACGCGAAGGCATAGGTTTTCCTATAATTGAAGCGGCAGCTGTCGGAACACCGTCCATCGTATATGATGCTCCTGGTGTCCGAGACGCCGTTCAGTATGGCATGACAGGCTACATGGCTAAAAACAAAACACCTGGTGCACTCGCTGCCGAAATGCGAGCTTGTTTCCGAGATTCAGAGGAGTACGAAGCCATTCGTACCTCTGCTCACCATTTTGCACGGGCAATGGACTGGCAACAGACCGATCTCAAATTTCAAGAATGGCTGAGACGAGTACTTCTTGATACAAAATAAAGGGAAACTTCAAACGGTCTGACTTCTCCCAACAAGTAGAGAGAAGCCAGACCGTCTAAGTCAACCTTTCTGCTTTTCATTCTATTCAAGGTTTTGGAGGATATGTTCTGGATCAACGCGTTTCGTATAATCCGATGATACTTCTGCGAAACGAATCATACCATCCACATCTATGATGAACGTCGCCGGTTTCGGTAACTGCCAATCCTCATTTCCATTGTGCTTCGCTACATCAAGTCCCGATGCTTTGTAAATCTCAATCAAATAATCTGGCAAGTCGAACACCAAATCAAATTGACGGGATACGTGCAAATCAACGTCACTTAAGACAGGGAAACTTAACGCATTCTTACTCGCCGTTTGCTCAGTAAAATCAGCTGTCTCCGGACTAATCGCAACGACAGTCGCTCTTTGAGCGCGGATTCGGTCGATTTCCCGTTCGTACGCGCGAAGCTCGATATTGCAGTACGGACACCAGCCACCCCGATAGAACGTTAAGATGACAGGACCTTGCTCGAGTAACGTCTCGATTGCGACCAGCTCTCCAGATACATCGGGTAACGTAAAGTTTGGGATTGTGTCTCCTACACCCAACCCTTTAGCGACCCCAGAAGCAGCAAGTTCAGCTGTCGCTTCCGCCATCAACCGTTGTTTCTCAGCAGGTGCCTTTTGTCGGAATTTCGATTGATATTGTTTGATTTCTTCGAGTAGTCGTGTCATATGTTCTCCCCCTTCATTGCTGTATGGAATAGCAAGGAGATTACTCGTTTGTCTCTTCTGACGACTCCTCCGCCTTCTTTCGGAATCGTTTGACGAACCCCATTAGTTGTTCCGGTGTTAATTCGAGCTTATTCTCATAGACATATTTCGTTCCGTATCCGAGTGCAAGGGTCGCTGTCGAAGCAACTCCCGCGGCAATGACGGCACCATATCCCGGAACTAGCTTCGCCATTTGCCGAAAAGCAGTCTTTCCGGAGTTTCCGACGATCGTCACGACAAGCAACTCCTTCGCACTCTCTTTGGATAACTGCCGTTCGTACAGATTTGATAACTTGAGCATCAAGCCGATTTGAATTGAAGTCAACGGAATGATATCAGCTCCTGGAAACGGGACGGCACCGATTGCACCAGCAGCTGTTCCAGCACCCACGATCCAATTGTTGGCGATCTTCCCACGAACGGTCGGATCCATCTGGCGAACGAACACATTATCCTTGTCGAACTTTTTTAAGATATCGAGGACCTCCCGGCGGAGCCGATCAATATTCGTTCCTTCTCGTGCTGATACGGGAATGATTTTTGGTCCTGGTAGTTTTTCTGCAATATGGTGGACGATCGTGTCGACATCATCCGTCGCATCCATCTTCGTGACAACGATCAAGACATTTTGGTTATGTTGATAGATTTTCTGGAAATTCTTCGTCTCCGTCTCAGACAAGACAGTACCTGCCGCATTTAAAAAATAAAGGATGACATCGGCACTTTGATAATACGTCCATGTCGCTTCCGAGTTCTGTGTATTGGCATCATTTAGTCCCGGTGTATCGACGAAGATGACTTTATCTTCCGGGTGCTGCCTTACTTGATCAATCCGGACCGTTTCACCCGGGCGCGCCCCGACCGTTGCCACTTCACGACCAAGAATCGCGTTCAAGGTCGAGGATTTCCCCGCATTGACATCTCCGATCAGAGCAACCGTCACGTCCTGCTCCAACGATTGATTAAAATCCCGTCGCTCCGATTCAAACGACTGATCAAAGATTTCCTCCAGTTTGCGTTTCCGCTTTTGTTGATTGGTCTCAAGTCCTTCACCAAAAAAATCATCCATCGTGATCCCTCCCCTTCTTTTGCTGTCTGTCTTTTCCCGTTATCCCTTGCTTTCAACACAAAGAAGGCAAGGGAACATTGCGTCCACTTGCCGAATTTTAGAGATATGGGCTGCGTCGCTCGAGCAATACCGTATCGCGCCATCTGCCTCCGAGCCGACCAATTCGCTCCCTGCGACCAACTTTGCGAAAATTAAAACGTTCATGAAGGCGCAGACTCGCATGATTTTCCGGAAAAACTTGCGATTGCAGGGTCCAGATGCCTGCTGCTTCACTTGCTTGAATGACGTCTTCCATCAAGCGTGTGCCGACACCTTTACCACGTGCTTCTTCCGCGATATAAAGACTGATTTCAGCGACACCAGCGTATGCTGGAATCGAAGAAAATGGACTTAATGCGACCCAACCGAGCAGTTGCTCGTCTTCCATCGCAACGAGACGACTGTGTTCATGGTGATGTCCCGTCCATTCTTCGTACGGTAATGCTTCCGTGCGAAACGTCGCGTTCTCCGTCTTTATTCCTTGTTCATAGATCCGAACGACTTCTGGGTAATCTTCCGCTGTCATTTGACGTACTTTCATCTCATCAGACTCCTTTGTTGCTCACATGCTGATTCTAGTTCGACAGCATGTCAGGAGTCTCCTGTTTAATCGACGGTTCATCAAGTTTTATACTTCTAATCGTACTGCCATTTCCCGATCAAATCGATCCCCGTGGTCGATGAAGCCGAGACTCGCATACAGACGGTGTGCCGCCTGATTATCTGGTCGATAGCCGACGACGATTCGTTTTGCTGCGGGTAACATTCGCATCTCTTCAATCAGGGCTTGCATCGCTAATCGCCCGATCCCGTTCCCTTGCTGCGCCTGATCAATCATGATGCGGTATATCCAGTAACCGTTGAGTTCTTCTAGTTCCGTGTTGTACATCACAAAACCAACAACCGTATCGTCCAGCATAATCGCCCGAAGGACAAGGCATGGTTCGAACTTCGCTTGCGCGATCGAATAGACATTCGCTTCCATGAAGTCCTGCTGTTCTGCTGTCAGCGTCAGCTCACAACAAGCTTCCCAATTTTTTGCTGTTACCGGTACGAGTTGAATCATGTTCATTTCCCCTTTTAATTAGACGGGAGTTGCCTCCAGCGTCTGTTGATCACATCGTTGCACGGTGATCGCCCCCTTTCCTTCTCTCTCCTATCGGTTGGTTTAATTCATTGTTGAAGGACTGCTGCGTTTTCAAGCACCGCAGGTAGTTCGGCTAACGACGTAATCGTAACCGTCGGCTTGATATCCGTCGCTGATTTTCCGTCTGGATTAAACCAACATGTTGCGATACCGGCTTCGTTCCCACCTGCGATATCAGCTGACAAGGAATCTCCGACGATGATCGTTCGCGCCGGGTCGAATTGCGGAATCCGCGCAAACACATGATTGAAGAAGCCTGCCATCGGCTTTTGGAAACCTGTCTCCTCTGAAACGAAAATCGCTTTAAAGAAGTGCGTTAATCCGGCGCCATCAAGTCGCGCGCGTTGCGTCTTTGATATCCCGTTCGTGACAACGTACATCTCGACGTTCCCTTCTAGTTGCTCTAACAGGGCAGTCGCACCCGGAATCAATTCCGTCCCTTGCGCGAGGTATCCGCGATACGTTTCGTCAACTTCTCGTCCGTTGACTTCTCGTCCTTCTTCCGCAAAGAACGTCACGAATCGCGAGTGAATGACTTCCTCCCGTGTCACTTCACCCCGTTCGAGTGCTCTCCAGAGTGCGTGATTGATTTCCTTGTAGCGCGCTTCTCGCTCAGTCGTCCACGTTAGATCTTGTTGCTCAAGCAGACGTCTAAAGGCAATCCGTTCCGTCGCTTCAAAATCAAGTAGTGTATGGTCAATATCGAATAATACTGTTTTATAAAACATATTCAAGCTCCTTTTCGTAAGCGTTGTGCAGTCGTTGTTTTGCCGCCTAGTTGAAATAACAGAACTCCGCCACCAATCAATAGGACACCGAGTGCTTTCGTCCACGTAAACGGAACGGTCTGTAAACCGAACCAACCGAGCGTATCCCACAGCAAGGCAAACAGGATTTGTGATACCATGACGATTGAAATCGCTCGACTCGGTCCGAGTTGTTGAACGCCTTGCGTCACACAGAGGACGACACCGACACCGATGATCCCACTGAACCAAAACCAAGTTTGCGCCTGTTCGAGTGCAAACAATTGTGACCCTTCGACGATCAAACCAATCATCAGTGAAGCGAGGAACCCGAGTCCAAGGACTAGCGTCGTCGTCGCCCAAGCACCGACATGTTCTTTGACTTTTGCGTTAAACGTATTTTGAATACAAACGAGCATACCCCCACAAAGGGCAAGGATGATTCCCGTAACCATGTTGCACCTCTTTCATTCGTAAATGCTTTCTCCGACTCGTTCCATCAATCCGTCTCGATCAATGATCTCAATCGTATGCTGCGTTCGGCGAATCAACCCATCGTCGACGAACTGACGTAAGACACGGTTGACATGACGGTAGCTCGTCCCGATCAAATCTGCTGCATCGACGAGTTCCTTACTCGCAAAAGCATCCGTATTAGGTGTCATCGACAGCAAATAACTGGCTAGCCGAACTTCAACCGGGTACAACAAATTGAAGCTGAGCGTATGCGATTTTAATTCAAACTTTTTCGTGATCGTCTCGAGTAAAAATAATAAAAAGGCAGAATGATGTACACGTGCCTCTTCTAAATCCGGATAAGCGATCCGTAAGACGGTCACTGATGTCACTGCCTCGACCGTGTTCATCAAATCAATCTTTCGGACGAACTCAATATCGCCGACGAGATCAAACGGATGCTTGAAGGACAACACGAGACGTTTCCCCGTTGCCGACATATGCGTGATCTTCAATTTTCCTTCGACGAGCAGGTAGAGTTCATGCGCAACATCGCCTTGCCGACATAAGGTCTCACCCGGTGCGAACGTCTGGATGTGCATCGCTTTGCGTAACGATGCATCAAAGACATGCGTTAACTGATACCGTTCCAAGTAGGTTACAATGTTCGTCACGCTTTCTCCTCCTTAGCTTTTTAAGATGAAGATCCCCGCAATCATCATCAAGATGCCGATGATCTGCGGTCCCCGCAGTCGACGTTTCATGACACCAAACCAGCCTCTTCCGTCAATCCAGAGTGCAAGCGCTAATTGCGCCAATAAAAAGAGCGAAATCGTCAAGGTCACGCCCATCCGGTGGACAGCCGTCATGTTGCTGAATAATATGATCGCTGCAAAGGCACCTCCTGCCAGATAAAGCGGTTTGACACGTCGCATCGCCGAAAAACTGCGATCCCGTAAGACGATCGCTAAGAGGATCGCAACGATGAACCCGGTCATCTGTGTGATCGTTGCCGCTTGCCACGTCCCGATCGTTTGACTAATCCGGGCATTGGCAACACTTTGAAGCGTTAAGAAAAAGCCACCAGCAATCGCAAATAAGACACCACGCATGTGCATACTCCTCTCTCGTTCCATGATACTCTCATTTAACGAGAGTCTTTCTGATTTGAACAGGACATTTGTCCTGAGATGTTCAGAAGTTTAGAAATCATGATGAGTAAATAGAATTTCATACAACTCCAAGTGTATCAAAAGGGGCTGACTCAAAAAAA
>NZ_DFQK01000019.1:0-16760 GCF_002377745.1 Exiguobacterium sp. UBA3491 | reverse complement strand
GTCTTTTCACGCCCTTTCCTCAGGCGAGACACAAGCCAGCTTTCCTGCTTCATTTAAGCAGGAAAGCGGGTCTTGTTCGTCTCTGACAACGCATAAATGCGTTTTTCCTGTAGGAGTGGCGTGTGACGCGTCATTCTTTTTATTACGAGATAAGGGGGGACAGATTGATGATCTGTCCCCCCTTATCTTTGTAGAGACTGACTTTTGAGTCAGCCTCTTGATGTGTTTAAATAGTTTATGCTTCTTCTTCCAATCGTTTAATCGCTTCATCCAGCTGTTCCTGATCCTCTTCTGATAGCTTTGGATATTGCGGATCAATTTCCTTCAGGACGTCATTCATGACTTCGGTGACGATATAGCGGGAATACCATTCGTCATCTGCCGGTAAAATATACCATGGTGCATACGATGTCGATGTCGCTGAGACAAGCTCAGCAAAAATCTCATGGTATTCGTCCCAGTGCTTGCGTTCCTCAATGTCATTAAACGAGAATTCGAAGTTTTTCGTTGGATCTTTCAGACGAGTCAACAGCCGTTGCCGTTGCTCCTCTTTTGAGACATGAAACAAAAACTTGACGACCCGGAAGCCGTTCTCGACGAGATAGCGTTCAAAGTCATTGATTTGACGGTAGCGCATCTGCCAAACATCTCCGTCATCCGGCTTTTCTTCCTCCTCGAGCAAATCATGGATTCGTGGTGCAATGACTTCCTCATAATAGGAGCGATTTAAGATGCCGACTTCCCCTTTTTCCGGTAGTCCTTCGTGGATTCGCCATAGGTAGTCATGTTTTTGCTCCGTATCCGACGGTTTTTTGACGGAAATCGTTCGGAGTCCTTGTGCGTTCAAGTTAGAAAAGATATAGCTGATCGCCTCATCCTTCCCTGCTGCATCAATCGCTTGCAGGATGACGAGGACGCCATTTTTCTCTTCGGCATACAAACGCCAATGTAACTCTTGTAACGTCTCAACACTTTTTGGAATCCGTTTCTCTCGCAATTCTGCTTCCGAAATTTTATGTTCTTCTGATGTCGGGTAATTCGAAAACGAGACTTGCTCGCCTTCTTTAACACGATAGGATGACAGTTTCATGGTAGGACTCCTCCTTTAATTGCTTCTAAAGGGGGTTTACCCAACTCACTCACCTTGAAAACGTTCAGATGAACTTATCTTTTTAAAAGAAGTCGAACTCCCTCTTCAAGTGTCGTCACGGGACGGCCAAGTAATGCTTCAAAATCAGTACTTTCTACTGCCAGAGTCCCTGCTGCAATATCTGACTGGATACCAGTCAGCATTGGAATCAAGAAGTCAGGTAAGCCAGCTGCTTGCATCCGCTCACTATAGGTCGTGCCATCTACTTCATCTAAAGCGACCGATCGGTTAAGCACTGTTCCGACTGCAGTCGCGAGTTCTGCTTGTGTATGCAACGGACCCGATAGTTCATAGATAGGGTTTGGATGCTCAAGCGTCAGTCCCGTCGCAATTGCTAGCGCATACTCATCTTGTAACGCCCATCCGACTTTCCCTTCGCCTGCTGCCGTTAACCAGTCTGCGCCTTGCGCGACGGCGTCAATCGTTCCGAGTTCATTTTCGAGATACCAGTTGTTACGGAAAAAGACATACGGGATACCTGTCGCTTGAATCGATTCCTCTGTGACACGATGCGTTCGAGCAAGTCCGTTTGTACTGTGTGCCGCATTGGCGATGCTCGTATAGCCGATCAGCTTGACGCCTGCCTCTTTTGCTGCCGTGACAGCGGCTTGGTGTTGCCGGATCCGAGTCGCCTCTTCACCGTCCGTCGAAATGATCAACAATCGATCGATTCCTTGAAACGCTTGTCCGAGTGTTTCGGGCTGATCAAAGTCTCCGTATCGAACATCGATTCCTTGTGCTGCAAGCGCTGTTGCTTTTTCGACATCGCGGACACTAACCGCTACATTTTCGTTGCCGACTTGTTCACTGAGGTGCTGCACGATCCGCGCGCCTAATTTTCCGGTTGCTCCAGTAATTAACCATTTCATGATGAAACCACTCCTTTGAAGTTTGATGTTGTTCTTCATGATACGCTAGGTGATACACTAAAAAAAGTAGGCACTTATCTGAAACTAGGTCCCTCAAAACGAACCAATGGGAGAGGATGAATGTGGCTGTATTCGATACAACGACCAATCAACGCACTGCCTGTCCAGTCACTCGGGTCCAACAGATGGTCGCTGGCAAATGGAAGATCATCTTGCTGTGGCACCTGACACACGGGACACATCGTTTTCATGAACTGCAACAATTAACAGGTATCTCTAAGGGAACATTGACACGTCAGCTACGTGAGCTTGAAGCGGATGGGTTGATTCAACGGCACGTCTTTGGCGAAGTTCCCCCTCGTGTTGAATATTCTCTAACGGATGCTGGTCATAGTTTTTTACCAATTCTTGATCACATGGCAGCCTGGAGTGAACAACACTTTCAGGTGAAGTGATCGTGAGTAACAAAAAAAATGCGCTTCTTCTCGAGTCAGAAAAGAAGTGCATGTTTTCGTTCATTCCGTCGCTGTTACCGTCTGACGTAAGTGGGTGTCGATCGCTTCTGCGACGCGTAATCCGGAGATGACAGCGCTCTCGACGCGCGTCCGTCCTGATGCATCATCGGCTTCAAGGAACGCATCACCAGCAAGCCAAAGTGGATGTGACGACAGTTTCAAATGCGGTGTCCGGTAAACTGCACGTGCCTGAGCGTAACGCCAACGCTTGAGCTGGCGGGAGATAATCGTCACTGGTCCGAGTTGCTGTTGTAACAGACGCTCAACTTCCGCGAGTGTCTCTTCTTCCGGACGCTCGTACCAGTCTTCACTGAAGCGGGCTGTCATATAGACGCTCAAAAGTGTCGTTTTCGAAATCTCCTTCTCGGCATTGTTGACGATTTTTAAGATACCGTCGATAAGATGCTCATCTTGCAATCCGACTTCCCCGATCGTGAGTCGCTCTTTGACTTCAAACAGACCAACGAATGTCGGCTCGAACGTCACTTGTCGTAACTGCTCATGATCGTCATCAGAAAGTGTCAAACTAGAAGACTGTAACAGTTCATAGGCTTGCGGTACCGGTGCTGTTACGAGGAGTGCATCATATTCACTTTGATGGTCCGTCGCCTGTGTGACAAGTTCATCTTCCGTTGCCGAAATATGCGTGACTTGCTTATTCAATTGGACGGGAATTCCTCGACCAATCGCTTGTACGAGTTGATTCATGCCGTTCGTTGCGACATAGCGTGGAAAATCCGTTCCGAACCACTTACGAACCCATCCCTTCTGAAGCCATTCGTCGACTTCGCGTCCTAACTCTTCCGTCCGAACCGTGAAGAAGACGGCACCATGATCCGCTGTTCCTTCATCAATCCGACGAGTCGCCATTCGCCCCCCGACGCTCTGGCTTTTTTCGATGATTTCAACAGCATGTCCTGCTGCCTGCAATTGACGTGCCGCAAAGATTCCGGCGAGTCCACCACCGATGATTCCGATTCGTTTCCCTGTCATCTCGCTTCCCCCTCATATTCCTCATTTCTCTAAGTATAGAGGTTTCTTCCAAGACATGGGTGAATCAATACCCGTCCGATATGCTCGTCATCTGTAATTCCTGCTCGATAAGCATGATGTTCTCCTCAAAGAACACCCGGTGCTCTTCTAGTCCACGTTTGATGCACCAGCCGACGGCCGTGAGTGCTTCCCACAAACGATAGTATGCTAGATACGTCTCAATCGGCACGTCTGGGTGTAATGTCGCGTATCCTTCTTGAAATGCCGTGACGTAAATGGAACCGAACGTATTGAGATTACGGACGATCTTCGTGAAGTCCATCTCGACGGCCCCGTAGCGGGTCGTCTCGAAATCGATCACCCCTGTGACTTGATCACCTACCGTCAGTAAATTTGCTAGGCGGAAGTCACAATGTGTGGCAACGGGACGTGACGGCTCCGGTAACGACTGTTCTCGTCTGACTAACTCTGTTTGGATGTTCTCTAAAAAAACGGGGTCGAGTTCGGACGTGATGAACGGCATGAATCCATCGAGTTTTTCATTCCGGAAGCGTCGCCAGTCCTGAACCGGATAGGCATAACATCCATCTTCCGTATACTCGCCGTAAGCTTCTCCTGTACACGTATGCAGCATTGCGAGCGTTCGACCAATTTCGTACGCCAATTTTTTAGTCATCGTGACTGGTACCTGTCCCGGTAAGGCAGCAAGTACGAACGCCCCGGTCGTCTGCCCGGGAGCTGCTTCAGCTAAGATGTGCGGCACGGGTACAAATTCTTCTAGTGCATGAATCCAGCCACGTTCCCGGTACCACTTTTCAGCCGTATACGGGCGCTTCAAGAAGACGACCTGACCATCCGTTAGGACGAGACGATCGACTTCAGAACTATACGATTCGTCGACAGTCGCGCATGCTGCGACGTCGAGTTGAAAATGTTCAATCCATTCGTCTCGCGTCATTCCGTCGTTCCCACTATTTTCTGTAGCGTTTCACCTGGTAGACCGTCAATCGGTCCAACATAGGTCGATTCAAAACCTAATCCGATCAAAATACGGCGCGACGCTTCATGTGCTGGATCAATCGTCGCCGTGACGACCTGTAGCTCTTCTTCTGTCGCTAACTGTAAGAGACGCTCTGCAATGGCTGTGCCGTATCCGCGTCCCCACTGATCGGGTAGTAGCATGTAACCGAGCTCTGCTTCGAACGGTTGCGTTTGACTCCGGGTCATGTGCCCGATTCCAATCCATGTCTCTTCGGTATAAATCAGATACGATCCGAGTCGGTCGTGCTGCTGTTGTTCAAGGATTCGCTCAAAGCGTTGTTTCGTTTCCGTATCTGTTAATGCCTGTTCCGTGATGTAACGCATGACACGATCATCTTGGACGAGCGTCGCGTATCGATCGTAATCGAGCGCCGTCATTTTTCGTAATTCAATCATCTTATTCTCCTCTTCATGTCCGGTAGTCATTGTGGGTTGGGGTGAAGACGTCGTCCGTCGACGGACGAACCATCGCAAAGTGCTCGACGTTATAATGACCATGCAAGACTTGATTATGGTGTGCGATCATTTGCTCCGGCGTCAATACATCAGAACCGTTCGTCGTATGGCCATCGGCAACGAGTGTGACATCAAAACCATGTACTGTCGCACTGCGTACCGCAGTATCGATGCAGTGTTCCGTCTTACAACCTAAGACGATTAGGTGTTCAATCGATGCTTGGCGTAGATGATCGAGCAAGGGGGTACCATGGAACGCATTCGTCGCTGCTTTATCGAACGTGACACTGGACGCTGGAACGGGAATCGAATCATGGACTGCAAAACCGGGTCCTGTTCCGCCAGCGACATCTAGATCCCGAATGAAGACGACCGGAACGTTTCGTTCGTCTGCTTCGAGTACGACCGCTTCGATGACGTGTGCAACTTGTTCCTTTAAGTATACCGGACGTTCTTCCGTGTTTCCGTCGACGAGTTCCTGTTGAAAATCAATCACTAGGACCGCTTGTTTCATCGTCATGTTCCTCCTTGTAAAATCGACTGCTTGTTTCCTTCCCGTTCACCTGAATGATTTCCTGCTCTTGACGGGCGTGAAACTTTTTAGCTGTTGGATTCGTTAAGAAGAAGGAAAGGATGTGTCTGGATGATTTGGTTTGGCGTTATCTTCTTATGTGTACTCCTCGTTAATCTGACACTGGAGAAACTGATCATGAACCGGACGATGACAGGTCGCTGGTTCGTCCGCAACTTACTCATTTGTCTCGGGATTTCTCTCTTATTATTCGGGATCGAACGTTATGTCCTATCCGGTCTGTAAAAAAAGCAGATAGCGATTTTTCGCTACCTGCTTTTTTAGTTAATAGACTTCGTAATTTTGCCCCGTCTGTGCCCCTTCGACACTCTTTTCGAACGCCGTCGCGACACGTGACGCCGGAACGGCTTCAAAACCACGGAAGAAGGGTTCGTACTTCTCAAGCGACTCGATCAGTACGTTCGGACTGACGCTGTTGATTCGAATGCCTCGTGGCATCTCGATCGCTGCTGCGTGAACGAACGCTTTGACCCCACCGTTCGCAAGCGCAGCGGATGCGCCTTGGCGAATCGGATCGTCCATCATGATGCCTGTCGTCAGCGTAAAGCTTCCGCCGTCTCGTACGGACTCCAATCCAAGTAGGACCAGATTAACTTGACCTTTTAGTTTACTGTCGATTCCAATTTGATTGAGCTCTGGTGTTAAATCCGTCAATGGACCAAAATGAGCGCCACCTGTCGCACTGATGACGGCATCAACAGAACCGACTGTTTCATACATCGCTCGGATACTTGCTTCTGATGTGATGTCGACTTGCACATCCGCTCCGCTTCGCCCGGCACGAATGATGTCATGTCGCTCACTCAAACGTTCGACGACTGCCTGTCCAATCGTTCCGCTTGCTCCTACTACTAAAATTCGCATGATCCTTTCCCCTTTCACGTCTAGCTTACCTATCTAGCCTACTGCACAGCAGATGATGGTTTCAAGGATTCTACCGGATGCGTCTTCAAAAAGATGAGGATTTCTTCGAACAAACGTTGTTTATCCCGATCGAGTGTCAGTAGATGTTTACTGTTCGGAAGAAGGACCTTTTTCTGATCTCGGCTCGACACCGTCGTTTCGATTCGCTCAAGACTGGCATGATAGACCGCATCATCTAAGGCGCCAAGGAATAGAGCGATAGGCTGTGTGATCTTCGGCAAGACGACTCCTGTGTCGAGAATGAACTGTTGCAGTGCCCGTAAGTCTTTTTCTGGGCGTGGAAAATGACGGTCGACAAAGTCTGCGATCCACTCCGGCGAACGATCGTCAAATTGAAAATACCGTTCCGTATAACGAAGGACGCGGTGCTCAAGTCCGGCAATCGTCCGCTCAAGAATCGGCGTCGAGAGTAAAATGAGTCCTGCGCATCCTGACTGTTCTGCCAGTCGAAGTGCCATCACTCCACCGAGTGATTGTCCGATCAAAAAGATGTCTTTGTGTCCTCGATCTTGTAAAAACGCGAGTCCGGCTTGCGCGGACTGCCAGACGTCTTCGATCGTCGTCTCAAACAAGCGCTCCGGCGATTCCCCGTGCCCGGCGTAATTGGGCGCGTAACAGGTATACCCGGCTACATGTAAAAAGCGAGCGAGCCCCCGCATCTCATTCGCACTACCAGTAAAACTATGTAACAACAAAATAGCAGGTCCAGTTCCTTCTAAGTACAGATCCTTTGATTTCGTAATCAAGTGCGCACCTCCTTTTCATCTCTTCACACTTCCTCTACCGAAACATCCTCCCGTAACGATTCTATAATCCGAAAGCCTGGGTAATCCGCTTCGGATCGTCGTTCTCCACTCGACCGATAATAAGCATTCCAGTAACTGATCATCCGGTCTTCGATTCGCTTCATGTATGCCGGATCATTGGAGACGAATCGCCGCTTCACTTCCAGATTCCATTGCTCGATCACAGGTACGATGATGTCGACGATGTCAAGGACGTATTCACTAGCAAGTTCAAGAATATAGACGAGTATCCATTCATCTTGTTGATTTGTTTTGAGTAACTGACGGAGATAACGTTCACGGATGTGACCATCATGATGACGGGTGTAAAGGCAAAATAACATCGTTTGTTGCGTCGACGTCAGTTGTTTAATCCGCTCCGAGTCGACCTCTGATAAGTACAAACGCGTCGGAATCTGTATCCGTTCCTGCTCCAGTCTCATTTCAATCGATCCGGGTGATAAACGCGTCCAGGCAAATGGTAGACACGCTTTAACGACCCGAACGTCCTGTTCATATCGTTTAGGAAATGCAGCAATCCAGCGATTCATCTCGTTCTCCTCTTAATATAAAAACTCCAAACGGCAGACGCTTACACGCCTGTCATTTGGAGTCGATTTGTTTCCTTATTCAACCGTTACTGACTTCGCCAAGTTACGTGGCTTATCGACGTCACAGTCGCGACCGAGTGCCGCGTAGTATGAGATCAATTGAAGTGGTAAGACAGACAAGAGCGGTGACAAGAGTGGCTCGACTGCTGGGATGACGAATGCATCCGTCGGCAATTCAAGACCTTCTGCTGCGATGACACACGCGTTTGCACCACGCGCGACGACTTCCTTGACGTTCCCACGGTTGTTGAGGTGAACGTGTGGTTGTGTCACGAGTGCGATGACCGGTGTGTTATCTTCGATCAAGGCGATCGGACCGTGCTTGAGCTCTCCACCCGCGTATCCTTCTGCTTGGATATACGAGATTTCTTTGAGTTTCAATGCACCTTCCATCCCGACGTATGCATCTTGTCCACGACCGATGAAGAACGCGTTACGTGACTCAGACAAGTATTCTGTCGCGATTTCTTGGAAACGATCTTTTTGAGACATGACCGATTCCATCGCACTTGAGATTTTACCGAGTTCCTTCATGAGATCGAAGTTGACGGCAACCCCTTTCGCTTGAGCGAGGTCAAACGCAAGAACAGCAAGAACAGCGATTTGAGCTGTATACGCTTTTGTTGAAGCAACGGCGATTTCTGGACCCGCGTGGAGCAATAATGTTGCGTTCGCCTCACGTGACAATGTTGATCCTGGAACGTTCGTGATCGTCAGTGCTGGATGACCGAGTTTCTTCGCTTCGACGAGAACCGCACGGCTATCCGCTGTTTCACCTGATTGTGAAAGGAAGAGGAAGAGTGGTTTCTCTGTCAATAATGGCATGTTGTATCCGAACTCAGAAGAGATATGAACTTCTGTTGGAATGCCAGCGATTTGTTCAATCAACTGTTTTCCGATCAAACCAGCATGGTAGCTTGTTCCGCAACCGATGATGTAAACACGGTCACGACCGAGTACGAGATCACGGACTGATTGGTCGAGTGTGATGTCGCCTGCTTCATTTTGATATTGTTGAACGATGTTACGAATGACCGCTGGTTGCTCATCCATCTCTTTGAGCATGTAGTGCGCGTACGTTCCTTTTTCGATGTCTGATGCATCGATTTCAGCCGTGTACGCTTCACGCTCTTGGACGTTACCGTCGAGATCTTGGATCGTGAC
Organism: Exiguobacterium sp. UBA3491; assembly: GCF_002377745.1. Classification (NCBI taxonomy): domain Bacteria; kingdom Bacillati; phylum Bacillota; class Bacilli; order Caryophanales; genus Exiguobacterium; species Exiguobacterium sp. UBA3491. The sequence continues at coordinate 7,660 of NZ_DFQK01000019.1, read as the reverse complement.
GCTATCACGCGTCAAGATGATCATCTCGCCATCATGCAACTCGATGAATTGATCCGTTACTTGTAACATTGCCATTGCGTCTGATGCGACGACGTTGAACGTACCGTCACCGAGACCAACGAGAAGTGGTGATTTGTTTTTTGCGACGTATAAGACGTCTGGATTTTCAGCATCGATCAATGCGAGGGCATACGAACCGTGCAAGACACGGAGTGTTTGACGGAATGCTTCCGCGACGTCACCTGTCTCGTTGAAGTTCTTTTCGATCATCTGAACGATGACTTCTGTATCCGTGTCGCTGAGGAGATCGACATTCAATTCTGCTTTTAGCTGCTCATCATTTTCAATGACGCCGTTGTGCACGAGTGTGAAACGTGCTGACGCACTTTGGTGCGGGTGCGCGTTTGGTACGCTTGGGACACCGTGTGTCGCCCAGCGTGTGTGTCCGATTCCGACTGTGCCGTCTGCATCTGCAGGAACGACTTCGCGTAGCGCAGCAATCCGGCCTACTTCTTTATGGACTTGGACGCCGTCGTTGACGAACGCAAGACCTGCCGAGTCATAGCCGCGGTACTCGAGCTTTTCGAGACCTTTTAATAAAATTTCCTTCGTGTTGACCTGTCCGATCATACCTACGATTCCGCACATGTTACATCTCTCCATTTACAAGTATTTCCCTGAAGAGGAAACGGCTCTTGTTGAGAGGATCCCGATCGGTCTGTTTGTCCGTCCAATCACTTGGACGATTTCAGAACGATTTACGGTATGGATCTGGTACCGGGAGGCATCCGCCGAATGATTCGATAAACCTCCACCTCGTCAGCTTTCGTCCTACGGAGAAAGCCCTGGCGCTTCTTGTTTCTGTCCGACCCCGTTTCTGTCCGACTTCACCATCATACGAACTTTAATCTGAAAAAGCAAGAAAGGTAACGTATTTGTAACTATTCCCGATATTTTTCTATTCAATACGCATAATCCCTATTTTTTGTAAAAATCTCAATCTGTTTTTCTAAAATAATTGTAAAAAAGAAGCAGAGCACTCGCTCCGCTTCAGGTTGCTTAATTTTCTTGTAACGCGTAGTTCTCACGAACGACGTTCGCGATCCGCTCGACGTATGCATCACACGCTTCTTGTGTCGGAGCTTCTGCCATGACACGAACGAGTGGTTCTGTTCCTGACGCACGAACGAGAATCCGTCCGTTCCCCGCCATCTCTGCTTCGACTTCAGCAATGATCGCTTGTACGGCAGGACCGCTCATTGCACCATTTTTGTCTGAGACACGGATGTTAACGAGACGTTGTGGGAAGATCGGCATCTCAGCTGCGAGTTCCGATAACTTTTTCCCTGTCGCTTTCATGATTTGCAACAACTGGACGCCTGACAACATGCCGTCCCCTGTCGTTGAGTAATCCATGAAGATGATATGCCCCGACTGTTCACCACCGAGCGTGTAGTCGTTCTTACGCATCTCTTCGACGACATAACGGTCACCGACCGCTGTCTGAAGTGCCGTCATCCCGTTTTCTTCCACGGTTTTATGGAAGCCGAGGTTACTCATGACCGTCGCAACGATCGTGTTGTCTTTCAGACGACCAAGTTCATTCAAGTATTTTCCGCAAATGAACATGATTTTATCGCCATCGACGATATCACCGTTCTCATCGACTGCAATCAAGCGGTCGCCGTCTCCATCAAACGATAAACCAACGTCTGCGCCTTTTTCCTTAACGAAGGCAGCGAGATGTTCTGGGTGTGTCGAACCGACACCATCATTGATGTTGAGTCCGTTCGGAGTTGTACCGATCGTCGATACTTCTGCTTCCAAGTCACCGAATAGACGTGGTGCGAGGCTTGACGTCGCACCGTGTGCGCCGTCGATCGCGACATGGATGCCTGAGAAATCTTCATCCGATGTCTGGCGAAGCATATGAAGATATTTTTGTGCACCTTCGTAGTAATCGTGAACGAAACCGAGTTCTTTTCCAGCTGGACGTGGTAATGTATCTTCTGCTTCATCGAGCAATGCTTCGATTTCAAGCTCAGTTGCGTCATCGAGCTTGAAGCCATCTGAACCGAAGAATTTGATTCCGTTATCTTCAACTGGATTGTGCGATGCGGAAATCATGACTCCCGCTGTCGCATCCATCGTTTTTGTCAGGTACGCGACGCCCGGTGTCGAGATGACACCAAGACGCATGACTTCTGCACCGATTGATAAAAGACCAGCGATGAGTGCGTTCTCAAGCATTTGACCAGAAACACGTGTATCGCGTCCAATCAAGACTTTTGGTCGTGTGCTTTCGTGTTTCGTCAACACGTAACCACCTGTTCGACCGAGGCGATATGCTAGTTCCGGTGTCAATTCTACGTTTGCGACGCCGCGTACGCCGTCAGTTCCAAAATACTTACCCATGTGTTATTTCCTCATTTCACTAATTTGTTTTAATTGGTCGGAACGGATGTCCGCGGAACAGCTTTTAGCGTGACATCCATATTATCCGGACGCAGGACATCAAAGGCTTTTGACGTCTGATACGAAATCGGCAATCCGTGCGTTCCTTCTTTTAGTCCCGTCACATCGATGACCGCTTTGATATCCGTCGCATCGATCGATGCTAAATCAGATTCTTTCCCACGGACAATGACATCAATCGTTTGGTTGTAATCAATCGTATACTTCGATTCATCAAACCCATTCAACGTGACCGTCACACCCGGAATCGTTTTCTCTGCCCGATCTTCGACGGTTTCCGTCGTCGATTTCGCATTTTCCTTTTCGACAACGATATTGACGGTGACCTGTATCGGATCCATCGCTGTCGCATTTTCTGGTTCAACAAGTTTGACGGTTTTTTCTGTCGTCTTCGTCAGTCCTTTGAGCGAGACCGCTTCCGTATCAACGGAACCGATCCGCTCTAACTCTTCTTTTGTTCCATATAGACGAGCTTCCGTCGTAACGGGAACGATCTTGACGACGGTATATCCTTTTTTGACGTTATCTTTTGTCTGCACATTGATCGGTACCGTCTTACTTTCCTTATAGATCGGTACTGTGATTTCTAGTTGCTCTGGTTGATAAGATGCATTGATCGTATTCCCGTTCGCATCGGTCGCTTTGGCATTGAACGTCTCTTTAAACGTCTCTGCCCGACCAGTTACATCGATCGGTACTTGGATCGCTGAAATCGCCTGTAACTTTTCTGCGCCTCCCGTAACTTCAACGGTCTGTTGGTTCGGTTGTGCTTCCCCAGCGACATATCCTTCAGCGATTTTGTTTTTATTGAGTAAGGCGACTTGTACCGGTACTTCCTTTGTAATCTTCTTATCGAGGAAGACTTCGATCGTCTCCTGCTTCGGCGTCACTTCGACATCTTTTCCGAAGCCAGTTGCTGTGACACGGACACGATGATAGCCAGGGTCAAGTCCTTTTAAATCAATCGATAACCCAAAATCCTGAACGAGCCGAAGCATCGTCAAGCTACTCGATGGACCTTTAACGGTTACCTCCATCGTATTTGGAATATTATAGGCGACCCACTGCGATTCATCATACTGGACCGTGACCGGCACGTCAAATTTCGTCGAACCTTGACCCGCGATCGGCAACAGACTAGCGGCGTCACTTTTTCCTGTCGTATTCGAACCTGCCACCATCAAATACAACATGACGGCTAAGACGACCGCAACAATGCGTAAAAACCAGCGTTCATTGAACCATTTTTCGAACATTATTTTTTCGCCCCCATCCAGTTCAAGAAGGAAGTATTCGTCTGTTCGACCTTAACGATCGTCTCAAGCAACTTCGTCCGTAAGGATTCTTCATCGAGTTCCCGGTACAGACGTCCATTGATGGCGAGTGAGACACCGCCCGTTTCTTCCGAGACGACGAGCGTAACACTATCCGTTACTTCACTGACACCGATTGCAGCGCGGTGACGTGTTCCAAGTTCTTTTGAGATATGTACACTTTCTGACAACGGTAAGTAACAAGCAGCGGCTGCTAACTTGCCTTGCTGGACGATGACGGCGCCATCATGTAATGGTGTATTCGGAATGAATAAGTTGATCAGCAACTGACTCGTGATTTGTGAACCAAGCGGAATGCCCGTCTCTACGTATTCACTCAGTCCTGTCTCACGTTCAATCGTCACGAGTGCTCCAATACGGCGTTTTGACATGTACTGGGCAGACGATACGAGCGCATCGACGATTCGAACTTGTTCATCTTCATCACTGATCGCACTACGTGAGAAGAATTTACTCGTTCGTCCTAAGTGTTCCAGTCCACGCCGGAGTTCGGGTTGGAAGATGATGATGATCCCCAGTAACCCATAGGTGATAATTTGATTGAGTAAGAATTGAAGTGTTTTAAGTCCAAAAAAGCCACTCAGGAACCAACTGATCAAAATGACCGAAATCCCTTTAATGAGCTGGACCGCTTTTGTTCCTTTGACGATGATCATGAGACGGTAAATGACGAACGTCACGACCGCAATATCAATCACGTCATTAATATAATCGTACCAATGTACGTTTTCTCCCAGTTTCAACAATTGAAATTGAAGTGGTTGCCAGCTGAAGTAATTCACCAACCGTGCCCCCTAACTCATCTGATTTAAACAGTTTCCATTATAGCACAAAGGGACGAGTTCGACTCGTCCCAGCTGATTATTGAAATAGACGCTTGATTCCGTACCATACGCGTTCGAATAATTGATCGATTTCCTTGATTTCTCCGGTCACGCTACCAGCACTCGCCGTGTACGCTTTCCCGTCAACGGTCATGACGTCGCCATTAACTTTCCCTTCGATTCGGACGTTCCCGCCTTCGACATAGAGATCTTGATCGACCGTGACGCCTTTTGGCACGACGACCTCACCATTTTGAGCGACGATGCCTGGTGCATTTGTATAAGATAAGTCATGTTCTTCCTGTGCCATATAACCACCAAGGCTACCGACCGACAAAAGTAAGAAAACAGCCGCGGCCGCGAGCAATGGGTATTGCTTCATCTTCCCTCCAAAACGGGACGGTTGCGGTTGGTGCAGTAAAGCAGCGCTCGGCGTATCCACCTGGTCGGGCAATTGTGCCAGCACGCGGGATGTAAAATCTGCCGATAATTTGGGCGCTGGAAGTTGACGCAGTCGAGCATCAAGGAGTCGATACTCTTCGAACTCGTCCATCGCGTCCGCTTCCCGTAACTCTGCTTCCAATCGCTCGAATTCCTCAGGTGGTTGGTTTTGATCTAAATAATCCTGAATCCGTTCATGTACATGCTCTCGTGACATGGTGAGTTCCTCCTTCTCATCGTTTGGCAAAATGCTTCTTCAGCGCTTCCCGTCCACGATGAATTCTAGTTTTGACAGTAGCGACAGGTAATTCGATCATTTCACTGATTTCCTTTAGTGAAAGATCCTCTATATATTTCAGGACGAGTGGGACGCGGTATTTTTCTGGTAAAGCCGCAATCGCATCCCCGACTTCACTTCGTTGCTCGTTATCGACCACTTGGTCCTCCGGCAAGGTGTCCTTGCTCTCGAGTTGTGAATACAATGTCAGTCCTTCAGTACCTGACATCTCAGCATCAAGAGAATAATCAGGTTTCTTTTTCCGTAATCGGTCAATCGATACGTTCGTGACGATTCGGTACAACCAAGTCCGGAACTTCCATTGTGCATTATACGAATCAATCTTCGTAAATACACGGATGAAGGCTTCTTGTGTCGCATCCTCCGCTTCCATTCGATCGCGCAAGACCCGGAAAGCCACAAGAAAGGCACCTTCCTTATATAGATCAACAAGTGCCGCAAATGCATCACGGTCTCCCTGTTTCACTCGCTCAATTAAGCGTAGTGTCGTTTCTTCCACTTTGAATACCCCCCGCTCTATGCGGTCAATCTCTTATACGAAGTCGACCGATAAATGTTTCATCTCCTTTTAAATTGTAACAAAAAAAACTTGAACCCCGATAAAAAGAGTTCAAGTTCTATCCATTATTTTACTAAGCGATGTGTTTCCATTGCCAAAAGTAAATCTCCGATCAGTTCATTCGCAAGTTCCGCGGTTCCGTTTCCTTCTTCAAGCAAAGGATTCACTTCAACGAATTCAGCTGCAATGAAGTCTTCTGCCGTTGCGCAATGCTTGAGCACTGTCTTCGCATCGTCTAAGAAAATACCGTCAGCGACACGTGTTCCTGTACCGACGACGAGTGATGGATCGAGACCGTCCATATCGAAGCTAAGATAGAACGCATCTGTCGTTTCCTTCAAATAAGCAATTGCTTCTTCCATGATCGCGTCCATTCCCCGAGTTCGGATCGCTTCCATATCATAGACACGAATACCAAGACGATCGATCAGCTCTTGTTCCCCTGGATCAACGTCACGTAATCCGATGAAGACGAGGTGTTCCGGTTGCAGCTTGATATCTGTTCCTCCGACTTCCGTTAAACGCTGATGTCCTTCCCCAAGGGCTACAGCGAGCGGCATACCGTGGATGTTACCAGACGGTGATGTTTCCGGTGTATTCAAATCACCGTGTGCATCGAACCAGATGACGCCAAGACGTGGTACAGTTTGACGAAGCCCAGCAATCGTTCCGATCGCCATGCTGTGATCGCCACCGACTAACAACGGAAAACGTTGTTCCGATAACGCGTCACGTACGATCAGGTGCAAATCATTCGTCGTATGGACGACGCCTTCCAAACGTTTCAGCTTCGGATCTTCTTCCCGGACTGCATCCTCGGATAAGACAGACGCTTCCCCGTAGCGTACTGCTTCTTGTCCCCGTGCTTCGAGTGTCGCGAGTAGACCCGCTTTTTCGACAGCTGCAGGTCCATGTTCAGTGCCTGGCTTTCCTTGCCCATAACGGTATGGTACGCTGATATACGCGATGTTCATACGATATTCCCCCTATGTCATAGTCACTTCTACATATATTGTAAGCGGTAGCAAACGAGTGGTTCAACTCAACAAAAAAACGCATGAATATACAAAAAAACACCGTGAAGGGAATCACGGTGTTCTTGCGTACGTACTCTGGTTATGCTTGGCATTTCATATAAAAAAAACTTAAGACGAACGAAACTCGCTTAAGATCTTTAAATAAAATTGGTGGAGCCTAGCGGGATCGAACCGCTGACCTCCTGCGTGCAANNTTCTACCACTGAACTACTTCCGCTTGAAAAGCTGGGCTGGAAGGGATCGAACCTTCGCGTGCTGGAATCAAAATCCAGTGCCTTACCACTTGGCTACAGCCCAATAATAAGAGGGCGACTGATGGGAATTGAACCCACGAATGCCGGAATCACAATCCGGTGCGTTAACCACTTCGCCACAATCGCCATGGTAAACAGGGGCAGCAGGAATCGAACCCGCGCTGACGGTTTTGGAGACCGTAGTTCTACCGCTAAACTATGCCCCTATGGTGGTGGGGGGGGGCGGATTCGAACCGCCGAACCCGAGGGAGCGGATTTACAGTCCGCCGCGTTTAGCCACTTCGCTACCCCCCCAGTTTGTCTAGGAAAATTATACAATTGAGAAAAACAGTGCCGGCAACAGGAGTCGAACCCGCGACCTACTGATTACAAGTCAGTTGCTCTACCAGCTGAGCTACACCGGCACAAAAAATATAATGGTGACCCGTACGGGATTCG
>NZ_DFQK01000008.1:4954-8556 GCF_002377745.1 Exiguobacterium sp. UBA3491 | reverse complement strand
ACTTTTTTGGTTCAGTTCAATATAGCGTAGTCCTTTTTTTGTATGCTGGTTTACAGGTAACGGAAGAATAATCCGAGTACAGCAAAGGCGATGATGACATAGAAGAAGATACGACCCAACTGCCCAGAACCGCTTACGAAGACAGGACCACCACTTGTCCGACGACCCGTTTGGAACGGACGTGTGAATGGCACGGCGCGGTTGCCGAAGACGAATCCGAAAAGGAATCCGAGGACGAAACCGTACAAGTGACCGAAGACAGCGACGTTCGATCCAAGTAACGTAAAGACTGCCGTGACTGCAGTGAAGATATACACAAGCCGTGTATCGTCTGCCATGATGACCGTCCGTTTGAAGCGACTCAAGTAGACATAAAAACCAAGCAGACCAAGAATGGCGCCAGATGCTCCAGCTTGTCCATAGAATGGTTCATTGATTTTCGTGAAGTACGTCAAGACGTTCGCGAGCGTACCGACGAGCAAATAAAAGGCAGCAAATCGAGTATGCCCGATCATCCGCTCGAGTGGTGGAGCAAAGATGACAAGGGCAAACGTATTGAACGCAATGTGCCAAAAATCATAATGCAAGAACGTGGCCGTGACGACACGCCACCATTCACCTTGTCCGATTAAGAGATTGATTGCTGCGCCTGCACTTAAGGGAGAGAACGTCAGATTAAGGAGTCCACCTAACTTTTCGATGACAAACAGGGCGACTTGGATTAAAATGAACAACGAAACGACCGGATAAGAACGTGTGAACGTTTGTAGATTTTCCGTTCGACTAAACATGACAACACCTCGCTTCATCTTCATTCTATATGAAGATGGCGAAGAATAGAACTGTGGAGGCGTCTCGGATGATTTATGGAATTGGGATCGATTTAGTCGAACTAAATCGAATCGAGCAAACGCTCGAGCGACAGCCACGTTTTGCAGGAAGAATTTTGACGCAGGCAGAACAGGAACGATTTCAATCGCTTTCAGGACACCGGCAAATTGAGTACCTGGCAGGTCGCTTCGCCGCAAAGGAAGCGTTCGTTAAAGCATTTGGAACCGGTGTCGGAAAAGAGGTTTCCTGGCAGGACGTCGAAGTTTTAAACGAGGAGACCGGACGACCGATCATGAGCGGACCATTCGATGGCGTCATCCATGTCTCGATTACACATTCAGAGCACTACGCGTCTGCGCAAGTCTTATTAGAGAAGAGGGATTAGGATGTATCGACCAACTTGGATTGAAATCGATCGGGAAGCGATCGCACACAATATACGCGAAATTAAAACACGAATGGGCGAGCAACAGGTGATGGCAGTCGTCAAGGCAGACGGTTATGGTCACGGTGCAGTGACAGTCGCTGAGATTGCCCTTGAAAATGGAGCTGACTTACTCGCTGTTGCGCTCCTTGAAGAAGCGATTGAGTTGCGAGAAGCGGGTATCCAAGCGCCGATCTTGATGCTTGAAGCTTTACTGCCGGAGCATGCGCCAGTCGCTTCGAATTACGATGTCGCCGTTCCTGTCTTTTCAGCCGATTGGCTCCAAGAAGCGAAACGGCATCTGACGGAAATCGATCATCTCCGTTTGCATATCAAGGTCGATACCGGGATGGGGCGACTCGGACTGCAGCATGTCGATGAGTTGAAGCATATTTTGGTTGAGTGTAATGATGATCTTGTCGAACTCGAAGGCATCTATACGCATTTCGCAACCGCTGACGAGCTGAACAGTCGATTGTTCGAACGTCAGCTCGAGACATTTTTATCCTATGTCGCGCTAGTACCGGACATTCGTTACGTACATTGTGCTAATTCAGCGGCAGCGATTCGCTTAGCGGGACAAGCGCCGTTTAACGTCGTTCGGGTCGGTATCGCGTTATATGGGGCGATGCCGTCGGATGAGATGGCAGGACATTATGAATTTTTAAAACCAGCGTTCTCACTGAAAAGTCGTCTGATGCAGGTCAAACAAGTCGAACCGGGTCAGACGATCAGTTACGGAGCGACTTATACGGCACCGACAGATGAATGGATCGGTACCGTTCCGATTGGTTATGCAGATGGTTGGTCACGCAAGTTTCAGGGCTATTCACTGATTGTAGACGGTCTACCGTGCGAAATCGTCGGTCGTGTCTGTATGGATCGCTTGATGATTCGTTTACCGCGAGAATATCCGATTGGAACGGAAGTCATCTTGATTGGAGAAGGGGCACCAATCGAGGAAGCGGCCCATTGGCTCGGGACGATCAACTATGAAGTTCTCTGTCAATTCTCGAAACGTGTTCCGCGTCAGTGATTCGCATAAGACATCAATAAGATGGCAAAAATACGTTATTTGTTTGAATTTTGATTGTATTTTCTGAATTCGACTGATATATTGAAGTAGAAAGTGAGTCGTTCGTTAAGGTTTCAGTGAATCTGGAGGTGCCATTATCTTGGTCCAACAACGGGAAATGCAGTTTGTTGAGCGAAATGTAGCGAAGGAGACGATTGGGATGAAGTCGAATCATACGACCGAAGAACGCAAGCGTCAGCTACGTGAGGAATTGAAGCGTGGTTACGAAGAAATGGCAGCAATCAATTTATCGATCGTAGGCGAAATGTTCCAGATTGAAACGGAGGCGGAGTTCTCACTCCTACGTCAAGTAAGCGGGGTGTAAGCTTTGATAGTCAAACGTGGCGACGTGTTTTATGCAAATTTGTCACCTGTGGTCGGATCGGAACAAGGGGGAGTTCGTCCCGTGCTTGTTCTACAAAATGATATTGGTAACCGATTCAGCCCGACAGTCATCGTGGCTGCGATCACGGCACAGATCGACAAAGCCAAACTACCGACCCATGTGGAAGTATATCGAGAGCGACACGGATTAGAACGTGATTCGGTCATCTTACTTGAGCAAATCCGTACAATTGATAAACGCCGTCTAACGGATAAAGTCACACATCTAGATCCGGACACGATGATGAAAGTAAATAGTGCCGTCGCAATCAGCTTAGGCTTGGTTGATTTTTAGGCACTTACATAGAAGCGCAACACAAGAAGAGTCGATACTAGCGTATACGACTTTTTTTGACCTCTTTTTTTAAAAATGGGTTTCAAAGTTTTCTTTACGGGGAAACATACCCAAGTGACCTTTTTATAAAGGGAAGAGGTAGGATGAATAGCAAGACCACATAGACAGATTTTCCTTGAGGAGGAACTTGAAGATGGATTTAACAATTAAAACAGAGCAGCTAGACGGTCAGACGCATCTTTATATCGCAGGTGAGATTGATACGTATACGGCACCAAAGCTTCGCCAAGAATTAGTCCCGGCAGTCGAAACGAATGATGTCATCGTGCACTTGGATGAAGTTCATTATATGGATTCAACCGGTCTCGGTGTGTTCGTCGGTGCCCTCAAAGCAGCGAAAAAGAACGGAACATCGTTCACGCTCGTTGGCGTCTCTGAACGTATCCGTCGTCTATTCGAGATCACAGGTCTTTCAAGCATCATTACAATTGATAGTGGTGTACGAGGTGGAACGCAATGAAGAACGAACAACTGAACATGACATTACCGGCCAAACCGGAATATGTAGCCATCGCTCGTTTGACGGTTTCAGG
>NZ_DFQK01000008.1:0-4919 GCF_002377745.1 Exiguobacterium sp. UBA3491 | reverse complement strand
CACGGTTTCAGGCGTCGCGAACCGAATGGGGTATACGTACGATGACATCGAAGATATCAAAATCGCTGTCTCAGAAGCATGTGCGAACGCTGTTCAACATGCGTACGAAGGAAAAGAAGATGGTAGTATCGCCTTGACATGCAACGTCTATCCAGATGATCGTCTTGAGATCATCGTTAAAGATAACGGCATTACGTTTGATAAAGATGAGGTCAAGCGCCAAAGTGAGCCGATTACGGACGCACACGATCTCGATTCCTTGCATGAAGGAGGACTCGGTATCTTGATGATCGAAGCATTGATGGATCAAGTAACGATCGAGAAAGCGAACGGCGTCACTGTCCATATGACAAAATATATGAATAGAGATGAGGTGGGTCAAAGTGCCAGCAAAGTCTCAACAACGCCATCACAGTGATGATGAAGTACTTCGACTGATTGATTTGTATCAGCAGGACGACCAAGATGAGGAAGTGCATGCGGCATTACTCGAGCGTTATTCAGACTTGGTAGAAGCTTTGGCCCGAAAGTTCTCGCGTGGTCGACCGATTCATGACGATCTCGTTCAGGTCGGTATGATTGGGTTGCTCGCGGCGCTTCGTCGATTCGATAAGGAATTTGGTCGCAGTTTTGAATCGTTTGCTGTACCGACGATCATCGGTGAAATCAAACGTTTCATCCGCGATAAGACATGGAGCGTCCATGTTCCACGTCGCATTAAGGAACTCGGTCCGAAAATTAAGAAGGCAGTCGAGGAATTGACGACGGAGTTGCAACGTTCTCCGCGTATCGATGAAATTGCTGCTCGCCTTGAAGTATCAGAAGAAGAAGTCCTTGAAACACTCGAGATGGGTAAGAGTTATCAAGCTCTCTCCGTCGATAGCTCGATTGAGGCAGATCAGGAAGGTAGTACCGTTACCTTACTCGACCTCGTTGGTAATCAAGAGAATGGCTATGACTCTGTCGATCAGCGTCTGATTCTTGAAAAGGCATTTGCTGTCTTAACGGACCGCGAGCGTTCGATCCTCGAATGTGCCTATTATCGCAATATGAGTCAAAAAGAAACGGGAGAACTACTCGGCATTTCACAAATGCATGTGTCCCGTCTCCAACGACGTGCTTTGCAGAAGTTACGTGAAGCGATTAAAGTTGAACCAAATGAAGTATTCTCAAAAGACTGACCTCGTGTCAGTCTTTTTTCTTTTCCATGCATTCTTCGGTATAATGAATGAGAGGTGAAGCAGATGGAAAAGAGAATCGCAAGTGAATTGAATGTACGTCCTGCTCAAGTGAAGGCAGTCTTACAATTGACGGAAGAAGGCGGTACGATTCCGTTCATCGCCCGCTACCGAAAAGAACAGACAGGTGAACTCGATGAGGTCGCGATTAAAGCGATCCTCGATCGACATAAACAATTAACACAACTTGAAAGTAGACGAAGTGACGTCCTTGAAAAAATCGAGGAACAAGGTGTACTAACGCCGGAACTCCGTCGAACGCTCAATGAAGCGACGACCTTACAACAAGTCGAAGATATTTACTTACCGTTTCGACCAAAACGTCGGACGAAGGCGGAAATTGCACGGGAAGCAGGGCTTGCGCCACTTGCTGACTGGTTACGCGACAAGTCTGCCTATGATGAAGCGACATTTCAGCGTTTGAGCGGTACACTCGATTCGGAAGAAGCACTTGCCGGAGCTCAATCAATCATCGCTGAGGAGTGGGGCGAACAAGCGACGGTGCGTGAGTTCATACGCAAGCAAATACGTCGTTCAGCAGAAATCGTCACGAAACAGAAAAAGGACGCAGTTGATGAAAAAGGTGTCTTTGCACAGTACTATGCTTACAACGAACGGATTCAACAGATTGTTCCGCACCGGATTCTTGCGATCAACCGTGCTGAGTCGTTGAAAATCGTCTCGGTGAAGGTCGTATTAGAGGAACAGCAGGTTTTACCAACGTTACTTCGTTCATATGCACAACTGGCGCCAAAGAAACGTGACATCGTCGAAGCGGCAATCACAACGGGGTATAAAAAATCCGTTTTTCCTGCTATCGAACGAGAAATTCGGAACGAACTGACTGAGAAAGCAGAACTTCAGGCGATTGACGTCTTCGGTAAGAACCTCCGTCAACTCTACATGCAGCCACCGATGAAAGGGAAAGTCATGCTTGGTCTTGATCCGGCTTATCGGACGGGGTGTAAGTGGGCGGTCATTGATCCGACGGGTGAGATGAAGGAAGTCGGTGTCATCTACGTGACGATGTCAGAGCAAAAAGCGAAAGAAGCGCGCCAAACCCTTTCAAAGCTCGTCGACACGTATGGTATTGAATTGATTGCGATTGGCAATGGGACGGCTTCGCGGGAAACAGAAGCATTCGTTGCGGATTGGATGAAGGGGCAGAAAGATATTGCCTTTACGATCGTCGACGAGGCAGGGGCAAGTATTTATTCCGCTTCAGAGATTGCCCGAACGGAGTTTCCGGAGCTTCAAGTCGAACAACGATCCGCAATTTCGATCGCACGTCGCTTGCAGGATCCACTGGCAGAACTCGTCAAAGTCGATCCGCAATCTGTTGGTGTTGGTCAATATCAACATGATGTCTCGCAAACGAAATTGAAGGAGACGCTTGATTTTGTCGTCGAAACGGTCGTCAACCAGGTCGGAGTTGATGTCAATACAGCGTCAGAACCGCTTTTGAGTTACGTCGCAGGAATCACGAAAGCGACGGCGAAAAAAATCGTCGAACGTCGCTCGGAACTTGGAACGTTCAAGACGCGTCAGGAATTATTGAAAGTCCCTCGTCTTGGGGCAAAAGCTTATGAACAGGCAGCTGGATTCCTCCGGATCTTAGATGGAACGCATCCGCTCGACCGGACGCCAATTCATCCGGAGCAGTACAAAACAGTCGAAAGGTTATTCAAGACACTAGGTTTAACGCTCGATCAAGTCGGAACGGATGCACTCCGGGAACAATTGTCCACATTGGCATTACCGGAGATGGCACAGACGCTCGAGATCGGAGAGCCAACGTTACGTGACATCATCGAGGCGTTACAACGTCCGGGACGTGACCCGCGAGAAGCACTCGATAAACCGTTACTTCGTCAAGATGTTCTATCGATGGATATGATTCAAGTCGGGATGGAATTCCAAGGGACGATCCGTAATGTTCTTGATTTTGGTGCGTTCGTTGATATCGGGGTGAAAGAGAATGGATTGATCCATATTTCGAAGCTCAGTCGTAAGCGTGTCAAACATCCACTTGATGTTGTCGCTGTCGGGGATATCGTGACGGTATGGGTGACGAATGTTGAACCGGAGCGAGGACGCATTGGTTTGACGCTGGTTCCGCCGAAATGACGAATGAACAATTACAACGATACGTCGAGCAACTTTCGCTCGACGTATTTTCCTTATCGTTTCGACATGAAGCTTATTTTAACCCACGCCTAAAGACGACAGGTGGTCGCTACTTCTTAGGCGATCATCACTTAGACTTCAATAAACGATACATCGATGACATGAAAGTCTTCCGCGGAATTGTGATTCATGAACTGTGTCACTATCATTTACATCTAGCAGGAATGGGACACCGCCATCAAGATCAAGACTTTAAAGAATGGTTAGAGCGTTACGGTGGGCTCCGATACAGTCCGAGAAGACAAGAAGACGAAAGAAAATCCTATCTTTATGAATGTGAGAAATGCAGTACATTATATAGAAGGAAAAGACGCATGAATACGGAAAAGTATCGATGTGGTCGTTGTCGCGGAAAGATTTTTTACAAAAGTAGTTGACGTTCATTTCGGAGCATGATAAATTATAGAAGTCGTCAAAACGACAGCAACTAAACAACTTATCGTCGCTAAAAACTTTTTTAAAAAAGCATTGACGGAAAGAAAAAAAGTTGCTACTATATAAAAGTGTTCCGAACAGAACGTAACGTTCCGCAATAGCTCAGTGGTAGAGCAACCGGCTGTTAACCGGTAGGTCGTAGGTTCAAATCCTACTTGCGGAGCCATTCTTTTGGAGATGTACCCAAGTGGCTATAAGGGGCGCCCCTGCTAAGGGTGTAGGCCGGGAAACTGGTGCGAGGGTTCGAATCCCTCCATCTCCGCCAGACCTCTTATGTGAAAATGTTTCTTGAGAATAATTATTAATTACAAAATGGCCCGTTGGTCAAGCGGTTAAGACACCGCCCTTTCACGGCGGTAACACGGGTTCGAATCCCGTACGGGTCACCATATGGAGGATTAGCTCAGCTGGGAGAGCACCTGCCTTACAAGCAGGGGGTCGGCGGTTCGATCCCGTCATCCTCCACCATTTCTTTTTAAAGAGTTGTTTACAACTTCAAGTTGCGGTCCTGTGGTGTAGCGGTTAACATGCCTGCCTGTCACGCAGGAGATCGCGGGTTCGAATCCCGTCAGGACCGCCATTTTTGGGCTGTAGCCAAGTGGTAAGGCACTGGATTTTGATTCCAGCACGCGAAGGTTCGATCCCTTCCAGCCCAGTTTATATGTGTCATTAGCTCAGTTGGTAGAGCATCTGACTTTTAATCAGAGGGTCGCAGGTTCGAATCCTGCATGACACACCATTTTTAATTTCATATTTGCGGTCGTGGCGGAATCGGTAGACGCGCTAGGTTGAGGGCCTAGTGGTGGCAACATCGTGGAGGTTCAAGTCCTCTCGACCGCACCATATCGCACCCTTAGCTCAGCTGGATAGAGTACTTGACTACGAATCAAGGGGTCGGGAGTTCGAATCTCTCAGGGTGCACCATATTTTGTTTGCTTTGACGGGCCTATAGCTCAGCTGGTTAGAGCGCACGCCTGATAAGCGTGAGGTCGGTGGTTCGAGTCCACTTAGGCCCACCATTTTCAAAACAAACAATGACGAACTTTGAAAACTGAACGA
>NZ_DFQK01000021.1:335612-339666 GCF_002377745.1 Exiguobacterium sp. UBA3491 | reverse complement strand
TTTATTGAACAGCTTATCGCGCGGTTTTAGAATCTCTCCGCCAGTAACTGTAAGACTTCGCATTCGCGACGTGTTAGAACGTGGAGCGGTGCTTCCGCGACTCGTTTTTCAACAGGCTGTGATGCCATCGTTTGTTTCATCTTCATCAAACGACGATATTCCTGTAACAAGTTCGGTGTGACCTTCGGATGGACGTAGCCACCTTCGCGGTATACGGAACGAATCGCATTGACGAGCTCATCGGTTGCCATTTCTTTTAAGAGATAACCGACCGCGCCCGCACCGAGTGCATGCATGACATATGTCTCATCATCATGAATCGATAAGATGATGACACGGACGTCCGGATAGACTTCCATCAGACGTTTTGTTGCTTCGACACCATTGACTTGCGGCATGTTGATATCCATTAAGACGATATCCGGTTGGTGGGTTTCGACGAGCGAGATGACTTCCGCTCCACTTTCCCCCTCCGCTACGACGACGAACTCTTCTTCGAAATCAAGAATTCGTTTAACGCCTTCGCGGAATAACTGATGATCGTCGACGATGACTACTTTCACTTGCTCGTTGTTCACAGTGTTTCCCCTCTCGCTTCGGATTCCTCGATTGGAATCTTTACCTTGATGACCGTACCTTTTCCGGGTTGCGTCTCGATTTCGAATTCACCATCGATCAATTCGATCCGTTCACGCATACCGACGAGTCCGAATGACTCGTCACACGACGCGACGATGGAATCAAAATCAAATCCAACGCCATTATCCTTTACATGGATTCGTACGGAATGTTGATATTGTTCTATGATAATACGAATGTCACTCGCTTCGGAATGCTTAACTGCATTTTGAACGGCTTCTTGCACGATTCGGAAAACGGCGACTTCATACGTCGAATCGATTCGTTCACCGCCTCCAAGATAGTTGAAGTGAACCGGAATATTCGAAATTTCTTGAATATGACGAAGATAACGTTCGAGCGTCGGAACGAATCCGAGATCGTCAAGCGTCATCGGACGTAAATCGTATATGATACGACGGATATCAGCAAGCCCATCCCGAATCAACGTCCGTAAACGGTGAATCTCTTCAAAAGCTGCCTCTGCCCCATTGTGCTGGTGAATCTTTTCAATCAAATCTGCCCGGATCAAGACATGGGCAAGCGTCTGTGCCGGACCATCATGCATATCGCGCGACAGCCGGCGGCGTTCATTTTCGGCGGACTGGAAGACTTTTAGACCCATCTCCTGCTTTTGCATCGCCTTTTCATATTTTTCATTCATCATCTGCATATCGTCCGTCAAGAAGTTCAAGACGACCGAGACACGTCCAATCAATTGATCTGCTCGTTCTATCGTCTCATCGAGCTGAATCAGTCGGCGTTCGAGCTCATCACGTCGTTTTCGGCAATTCATCTCGTCTCGTTGATTGATGAACGATTCGAGCTGCAACGTGTTCGCAGTCTCATAGGCCGACCGGACATCCTGTTCCGAGTAGCTGTCGAAGTTCTTACTGACGACGACGAGTCGCGCCTTCGCATCCTTGATGTGCCGTTCAAGTCGTTCTGCTTCTTTTATATAGTCGTGCACCCGAATCTTCAGGTCGCGTAGTTCTTGCTGAATTTCGGCATACTGTTCGCGAGAACTTTCCGTAATCCGGACGATTTCTTCCCGACTCTCTTCTACGACGCCGATGATGTTCTGTACGATATCATTCAAGGATAGCCGCTCCCTCATCTCATTCGTCATGGTACTCCCTCCATTCCTTGCCAGTCGTCTACGGTTGTCTCTCTCTTGGAACGTCGTTATGCTAGAAAGAACTAGTTAACGAGGAGGACATTTTTGATTATGACATTATCTAATTATTATACAGTAAAAGAAAATGGTTTCCACGAAATCATTATCCAAAAGTCACGATTCATTACCTATTTAGCGCGTGCAACGACGGAAGAACAAGCCCAGGCGTTCATTTCCGAGCTGAAAAAAAAACACCACGATGCGAACCATAATTGTTCCGCCTACGTCATCGGTGAACGCAATGAGATCCAAAAAGCGAATGATGACGGTGAACCGAGCGGAACAGCTGGTGTTCCGATGCTCGAAGTATTGAAAAAGCGTGACTTGCGCGATACGGTCGTCGTCGTGACACGGTATTTCGGCGGCATCAAGCTCGGTGGTGGTGGATTGATTCGCGCATATGGTTCGAGTGTCTCTGAAGCATTGAACGCAGTCGGTGTCGTCGAACGGATCGAGCATACCGTCGTTTCTGTCAATGTCGATTATACATGGCTTGGTAAACTCGAGAACGAACTGCGGGCAAGCGTCCATCCAATTGATCAGATCCATTACCTCGATCAAGTCCAGATCGACGTCCTCGTCAAGACAGCCGATGTTCCGGATTTTCTCGACTGGATGACGAATATGACGAATGGTCAAGCTGAGTTGTCAAGCGGCTCTACACGCTACCTCGAACGTGACATTATTTCCTGAACTGCTATACTGATTATAAAGAATTTTAAAGTTTTTCAAAAATTCAGAAAAAGTTAGGGGTTAATGAACGTGGAAGAGCGAACCCGAAGCAATAAAAAAAAGATAAAGAAAAAACGTTCTTGGTTCAAAGTGTTCGTGATCAGTTTTCTTATCGTGCTTATTGGCGGAGGGGCGACCTTCGCGTATGTCGCGTACAAGACATTTCAGACCGCAAACGACTCAAAAGTCGATTTAGCTCGTGGTGACAAGTCCGAGAAACGAGAAGCTGCCATTGATTTGACGAAAGATCACTTTTCCGTTCTGCTCGTCGGAACGGATGAACGACCTGGTGACACTTCCTCACGTGCTGACACGATGATCGTCGTGACATTCAACAAGGACGATCAGACCGTTGATATGGTCAGCATCCCCCGTGATTCACTCGTCGAGATCCCTTCTGTCGGTTACGAAGATAAAATCAATCACTCTTATGCCTTTGGTGGCATCGATTCAACGATTGAAACCGTCGAGACGTTGCTCGATATCCCAATCGACTATTATGCCTCGATCAACTTCNNCTTAGGTGGCATCGATGTCGACGTCAAATTACCGATCGATACGCTCGACTCATCCGATAAGCGCAATGGCGTCAAATTGGAGCCGGGGAAACAAACGTTGAACGGAGAGGAAGCACTCGCTTATGCCCGAATGCGTTATCAAGATCCTGAAGGTGATATCGGTCGAACAAAACGCCAACAACAAATCGTCGAAGCGATCGTCGATCAATCCACCTCATTCGGTTCCATCACGAAATTGAACAGTCTGATGGATGCGACCGGTGATAACTTCAAAACGAACATGTCGTTGACGGAAGCATTCCAATTGCAACCATTCATCAAAAAAATCGGTTCGGTCAACCGGATTGATTTAAAAGGAACGGATACGAAAATCAACGGCGTCTACTACTACCAACTTGATCCGACTTCACTTGCGGATGCAAAAACGACGTTGAAGGAACAGCTCAATCTACCGACTGATGAGACAACGGACGGCACTATGACGGAGGCTGCAGATGATTCGGTCACTTCAACCAACTGATCATACGTCACTATTAGACGTTCAGCGCCGCGCTTACAAGATTGAAGCACGATTACTCGAAACTGCTGATTTCCCGCCATTGCGAGAAACGATTGATGACATCAACATTGAGGCACCGACTGGTTTTGTTTATGTTATCGACGATAACATCACTGGTGCCGTCACGGTTGACGCTCTGACAATCACCCGTCTCATCGTTGATCCGGCATACTTCCGGCAAGGGATTGCACAATCCTTGTTGCAACATCTATTCGAACACAGTCACGCAAAACATGTCATGACTGGCGCGCGTAATCTTCCCGCGCTCGCTCTTTATGCTCGCTTCGGCTTCACGGAAGTTCGACGCGTATTCCGCGATGAGATTGAACTCGTCTTCTTGACGCGCATGTGACGTCTAATAACAAAGCAGCAGTGGACAAATGTCCGCTGCTGCTTTGTTATTAGAAGAAAAGAAAACCGAGCACTGCACCGATCAGAACGATGCGATAT
>NZ_DFQK01000021.1:333223-335539 GCF_002377745.1 Exiguobacterium sp. UBA3491 | reverse complement strand
GAACGATGCGAAGCGGTGACTGCTTATAAAAACGTAACAGACAAAATAATCCGAAAGCCATCAAGAAGTCGAGTCCACTTTTAATACTCGATGTAAAAATCGGATCGTACAATGCCGCGAGTAAGATACCGACGACGGCAGCGTTGACCCCGATCAACATCCGACCAACCGACTGATTTTTTCGGATGCGATCCCAGTACGGCAAAACACCGATGACGAGTAAGAAACCGGGAAAGAAAATCGCAAGCGTCGCAAGGATGCCTCCAGAAATACCAGAGACGATCGTACCGAGATACGTCGCGAATGTGAAGAGAGGTCCCGGTACTGCTTGTGCCGCTGCATATCCGGCAAGGAACGTATCCGTATTCATGAGTCCAGGTACGAGCGATTGCTCAAGAAACGGCAAGACGACGTGCCCGCCACCAAAGACGAGAGCTCCGGCACTGTACATGATACTCGTCAGCTGAATGTTTCCAGTTGTCGCTTGAGCGAGAAGCGGTGTGATAGCGAGTAAGACGAAAAACAAGACGAGTGCGATGACGCTAAACATTCGTGGTACGCGAATTGACAACGAACCACCTGTCTCTGTCTCTTCTTTGAACCAGAAGAAAGCAATAAGACCTGCGAGTAGTAAGACTCCGACTTGCACCAATGGATGGGCGATCAAGAGCACGGCTGCGAGCGCCAGTAACATCAAGGTCAGGCGTTTGGCACCTGTCGCAAGCTTCATTCCCATACCCAGAACGGCGTCAGCGACAATCGCGACCGCAACCAGTTTTAATCCGTGAATGAATCCAGCTTCTGCAACGTCGAACCGTGTCGCAAGAAGCGCGAACAGAATCAAGGCGATACTCGACGGCAACGTGAAGCCGATGAAGGAAATAATTGCTCCTGCTACCCCACCACGGATCAGTCCGATGCCCATTCCAACCTGACTCGAGGCTGGACCGGGTAAGAATTGACAGAGCGCGACTAAGTCAGCATAGGCTTTCTCGTCGATCCATTTTTTCCGTTTGACATATTCTTCATAAAAATACCCGAGATGGGCGACCGGACCACCGAACGACGTCCATCCGAGCTTAAACGACACTAGAAAGATTTCGATTAAACGATGCATGTTTCACCTCCATCTTTCATTTTACATAAAAATTGTTAAGTTCTCGTGAACTTCAATAATTTTTCTTCCCGTATGTTCCCTTTCGCCACAATTTCTCCATAGGACCTTGTGCATGATGCTTTAGATATCTGTTTGATGCGATACCTTGCGTAATCAAAATCAGGAATACAAGTAACAGACCTTGCCATAAAGGCGTCGTTTCAAACTGACCGCTCAGGAAGATGAAACATGTAAAGACGAGTGTGTGCATTAAATAGTTCGTCAATGCCATCCGTCCCAGTCCAGCAAACCACCGCATTCGTCCAGCACGGACGAGTAATGCGACAGCACAAGCATAGGTGATAGCAAGCGTCCGACCTGATAACCAGACATAAAAGAGATTAGATGAACCGTCTGGTACGTCCATATGTGAATGAATGATTCCTACGAATGATGGCACCGTCAGCAACAGGCTGATTCCGAACGTCCACCAGAGAAAACGATTCGTCGGCGGTCGTGTGCTGAAACGTTCCATCAACAATGCCCCGATTAAGAACAGCGACAGGATTTGCGGCCATATGATACCGGTGTTCAGAAAGGATTGCGGTAGTTGAACGGTTATCTCATCGTGAATGAAGCCGACAATATCCCGGGAAGCGACCAACGATTGCAAGAAATCATTCTCTTCGATACTCGATTCATCTCCGAATTCGTTAGCATATTGGTAAATCGATATGTAAATCAGGAAAGTATACACTTGACCGACGACTGCAACTAACATTTTCGTAATCGGCTTTGCTTTCGTAAATAATAACAAGATGAAACCAGTCAACGCATACGTATGTAAAATATCGCCCTGCCACAAGCATAAATGCACTAGTCCAATGAGAAAAAGAATCCCCAGACGACGCGCAAAAATCATCTTCGATAATCCTTTTTGTCGCAAACGCTGGATGAACAAATAGAATCCTGCTCCGAACAAGACACTAAACAGCGTATAGAATTTCGTCTGGATGAAAAGGTCAAAAAACAGACGAATCCATTGGTCCGCTTCTCCCATCATCGCATATGATCGATCTCCAAGAAAACTTGGCATATTGACGAATAGAATTCCGCATAATGCAAAACCCCGTAACACATCTAAATAAACGATGCGTTGATTCAACTGTTGTTCCAACCTAACACTTCCTTCCTAAAAAAAGGGGCTGACTCAAAAAAAG
>NZ_DFQK01000021.1:306783-333086 GCF_002377745.1 Exiguobacterium sp. UBA3491 | reverse complement strand
GAGACTGACTTTTGAGTCAGCCCCTTTATCATACGCTATCTCGATGTAAAACGTTCCAACAAATTCAATAATGGACGATAGCGTTCACCGAGCAAACCGAGCGACTCGACTAAAATATCGAGGACAAGCAGTAACATGACGAGGGAGACAAGTGCCCCAAGTGAGTTCGTCTGAGAAAAGAGAACTGCCGTCATCCCAAAAATTGCACAGAGTCCATAGATGACAAGGACCGCTTGGCGCATTGTAAAGCCAAGATCAAGTAACCGGTGATGCAAATGAGCTTTGTCCGGTGCGAATGGCGGTTTTCCTTGCAACACCCGACGGACGATCGCAAATAACGTATCGGAAATCGGGATACCAAGCAAAATGACCGGGACGGCAAGCGAGAACAGCGTCACGTTCTTGAATCCAAGTAACGACAACACACCGAGCATATACCCGAGGAACAAAGCACCCGTATCGCCCATGAAAATCTTCGCTGGGTAAAAGTTATGGAACAAGAAGCCGAACGTACTCATCAATAAGAGAATCGCGACGATCGTCACGTAGACGTTTCCTTGGATGACGGCAAGACTAATCAATGTCAACAAGACGATACTTGAGACACCGGCTGCTAAACCATCTAATCCATCAATCAAGTTGACGGCGTTCGTGATCCCGATGACCCAAAGGAACGTCAACGGAACACTCCACCACCCGAGATATAATTGTTGGTCGAACGGTAGATTGATGAACTCGATCCGAATCCCACCGTTGAGGACAATGACGGCGGCAACGATTTGCCCCATCAGCTTTAAACGGGCATTGAGCTGGAATCGATCATCAAAGGCACCTGTCAAAATAATAACGAATCCGCCGACTAGAATATGCGTCGCATACGGACTCGAAGGTTGTAAGATAAAATAACCGATCATGAACGCGATATAGATCGCAAGTCCGCCAAGTCGCGGCATGATTCGGACATGTACTTTTCGCGCGTCTGGACTGTCAACGGCACCGACTGCAATCGCAAAGCGTTTCACGACGGGTGTGATCAGTAAGGCGGCGATAAAACAGACGATGGACGCAGTCCATAACATAGTAACATCACGCTCCTGCGCGAATTATATCATAAAAAAAAAGAGCCGACGAGCGGCTCTTACATGAAGATCGGTACTTCAGCAGCTGGATCATATGTATAGATACCGCGTCCAACTTTCTTAATCGCAGGGTTTGCCTGTTCGACTTTCGCCATCAATTGATAGATATTGCTGATTTGATGGCGATAACGTAACTCGAGTTCCATTTGGATATCACGAGCTGTCATCGATTCACGCTCGCGCATTAAATCACTGATTTGGTGCACGTAGACTTCTAGTGGATACCGTTGATTGACGCGACGTTGCTTTAACGGACGCTCATGCGTGACGGCGATTTCTTGCGAATGTTCTCCCGTTCCACGGCTTAATTCCGAGATCAAATACTCGGCGCGACGTTGCAGACGACGGTATTCCTCTTCGATTTCCATTAGTTCGCGGTAGATGTGTTCACTGTTCCCCATTCCTTGCCCCTCTTTCCTATTTTATACATTAATATTTCATTTGTGTTTCAATTGTATGTATTTTGAAATATATTAAACTATAATTTGCCTCGATAATATATAATTTCTTTAATTATTTAATTATCCTGTAATATTTTCATATCCTTACCGATAAATTGGCTACACTTCATATTAACAGAAAGGAATGAAAACGGAACATATAATTTCGAGATTTAACTATTTTAATAATACTTAAGTTCTATTAATACAAGATATATCTTTCTTATTTTAACGAAAAGGAGACTGGAAATTTAATGGGCAAATTACCTAAAACATTTCAGACCGCTTTAGTACTTTCGTTGGTATCCGGTTGCTTCGCTTCTACTTCTACTGTATCGGCTGCGACCGGCACAACCTTTACGAAAACTTCGTATCAGACGACGGATGCTTTGAATTTACGTAGTTCGAATTCGACCTCTTCGAAGAAACTACTGACGATCCCGAAGACGACGAACGTCACGTCAAACTACCGTAAAGGCTCTTGGTATAAGTTGTCATATAAAGGAAAGACGGGTTATGTGACGGGATCTTACCTGAAAAAGATTGAGAATGGTACGTCCTTTACGAAGACGTCCTATAAGACGACCGATGCGTTGTCCTTACGTAGTGCGGCAACGACGTCTTCTAATCGCTTGTTGACGATTCCTAAAGGGACAGGCGTACAATCGAGTTTTAAAAGCGGAAATTGGTATAAAGTGACCTATGCGAACAAGACTGGTTATGTTTCGGGTTCTTATTTGAAGAAAGTAGCTGCACCAGCTAAAACCACGGTCTATACGACGACCGATCGCTTAAACTTCCGTTCGTCCCCTTCGACGTCCGGGAAAGTACTTACAACGATTCCGAGTGGAACAGCAGTCAGCTCCCTCGCCGTTAAATCGAACTGGCATACGGTGCAGTACCAAGGGAAAACAGGTTATGTCATGGGGACCTACTTGAAGAAAGGGACTTCTGTTCCTGCCTCGACGACTGGAAACGTTGACTACAGTGGTTCGAAGATGTATGTCTTAATCTCGTCCGGTAACAGTGTCGCTCTTCGTGCGAATACTTCAACGCTCAGTGGTCAAATCGCCCGTCTCGGTCGGGGGACCCCTGTCGTCGTCACGAATCCGCGGCATCAAACGAAAGGCTTCGTCGCCGTCCGGACAGCGAGTGGTCAAAGCGGTTATGTCGATGCGACGTATCTGACACTGTTCCAACCGGCACCATCAAACCGTCCATTGCTTGTCCTTGACCCGGGTCATGGTGGACATGACGCAGGCGCGGTTCGTTACGGCGTTACGGAACGTGACATCGTCCTTGCAGTCACGAAACAAGTCGCTGAACGTCTTGCCGGAAAAGTCGATGTGACGATGTCACGTTATACAAACGATTACTACCCGTCACTTGAAGAACGGAGCGCCCTTGCGAACAGTCATGCGACGACTGCTTTCGTCAGTGTTCATATCAATGCTTCAACGAGTGCACAGGCATATGGAGCAGAGACCTTCTACTATAAGGGTGCTTCTTCGATCAACCTCGCTCAGAACGTTCAGCAACGTCTCGTCTCGTATGCTGGCATGCGTAACCGAAGCGTTCACTATGCGAACTATGCTGTCATTCGCGGCACACAAGCACCGTCGATTCTAGCGGAGCTCGGTTTCCTCTCGAACAGCGCGGATCGTGCGAAACTGACAAATCCGACGTACCAGTCCCGCTATGCTCAGGCGATCGCGGACGGTATCCTCGCTTCACTTTAAATCAACCGCATACCAAAAAGGATCGCTCAGGGAAGCGATCCTTTTTGTATACACATAACTTTCAAGGAATGTCCTTCACCATCAGGGAATGGTTCAGACAAGGGAGCGACTAGCGAGGATTTGCTCAAGGGAAAGCAAATCTGTCGAATCGACACGATAGTCTGCCTCATGGAGTGCCGACTCCGGTCCTACTCCGACGGCATACATGCCGGCAGCGTGAATGGCAGTGATGCCAGCTGTCGCATCTTCTACACCGATGCAACGACTCGGTTCGACGTCGAGTGCTTCTGCAGCACGGAGAAACACTTCAGGGTGTGGTTTCGATTGTGCAACAGTCGCAGCGTCTACGATGTCATCGAAATAGTGTCGAACCTTTAATGCCTCAACGACCATCAGCGCATTTTTAGAGGCGGACGCCATTCCGATTTTCAGCCCAGCGTTTCGGATTTCATCGAGGAATGCAGTGATTCCAGGAAGAAGATCCTGTTCAGAGATATGCTGGATCAATGTGACATAGTGTTCGTTTTTCTTCGCGGCGAGTGCTAGCTTCTCCTCCGCTGAAAAAGCGTTCTGTTTTCCGCCGAGCGCAAGGATCCGCTCGAGTGAATCCATCCGGCTGACACCTTTTAATGTCTCATTGAATTCCCGGTCGAACGGGATATCCAAGTCCTCTCCTAATTGTTTCCACGCTAAGTAGTGATACTCTGCCGTATCGGTAATTACGCCGTCTAAATCAAAAATGACCGCTTCGATCGTTGGTGCCATCCGACATCCATCCTTTCTTCCATCGTCCATGAAAGGCAAGAAATCGAATGACTTTGCGCAAACGATTGCACTTGCCTTATGAATAATTTTACTGGTTCTTCCGAATCTTTGCAAGCGTTATCAAATATTTCTGATTTTCTATTTTCAGACGCAAAACATGTCCATTTTGATAGCGCTTTCAATTTTAAGGGAATGTTTTACTTATTTCGTTTTTTACTATTCGTTTTACAATTTTTAACTGCTATAATGACTTCATAGCATATGAGGGAGTGACGAAGATGTTTCAACGTGTTAAACAGTTGTTGAATGATCAAAGTCGAAGAATTCATCGTTATGAAAAAATCGTAACGACGATCAATAGCTTAGAACGAGAAATGGAGCAAACATCTGATGAAGCGTTACGGGAGTTGACGATTTCGTTACGGGAACGGCTACGAAACGGAGAACGGATTGATGCGATCTCACCAATGGCATTTGCGCTTGTTCGAGAAGCGAGTAAACGAACGCTTGGCTTACGGCATTACGACGTGCAGCTCATGGGCGGACTCGCACTGCTTGAAGGACAAATCGCTGAGATGGCGACTGGTGAAGGAAAGACACTCGTTGCTTCACTCGCGAGCTTCACCCAAGCGTTATATGGAAAAGGTGTTCACGTCATTACCGTCAATGAATATCTAGCACGGCGCGATGCTGAACAAATCGGTCAAATCCATCGTTTTTTAGGACTGCAGGTCGGAATCAACTCCGCTGAAGCCACCTTTGAAGAAAAACGGATTGCTTACGCAGCGGATATTACATACGGTGTCGGGACTGAATTCGGATTCGATTACCTGCGGGATCATATAATCATGGAGCCAACGGAACGTCTGCAACGTCCCCTGCACTTCGCCTTAATCGACGAAGTCGATAGCATTTTAATCGATGAAGCGAAAACGCCACTCATCATGGCGGAACGAGACAGTGTCCACGAAGGATTACAACAACTCGTCCGTCATGTCGTCCAGACGTTTGAAGACGAGCGGGATTATACGTTTGATGAAGAAATCAAAGCCGTCGCCTTGACCGATCACGGTATTGAGACGATCGAAGATGCGTTTGCGATCGATCATCTGTTTGCCGCCGAGCATTCCGTCCTCTTCCATTACGTCATTCAAGCCTTACGTGCCCATGTCGTTCTCAAACGAGATGTCGATTATATCATCAAGGATCAAAAAATCGCGCTCGTCGACCTCTTCACAGGTCGTCTGATGGAAGGACGCAGTCTATCTGATGGTTTACACCAAGCCCTTGAAGCAAAAGAAGGGGTTCCGGTCACGGAAGAGAACCGGACGACCGCCCAAATCACGATCCAACATTATTTCCGTCTCTATCATCAGGTAGCTGGAATGACCGGTACGGCGGCGACGTCACGGGAAGAATTTCAAAAGACGTACGGCATGGACGTCGTGACGATTCCATCGAACCGCCCGAAAATTCGGATCGATGCAGAGGACGTCGTCTTTGCAACACGCGACGAAAAGCTAGAATCCATCGCGCTGGCAACAAAATCGGCACACGTCACGGAACGACCGGTTTTAATCGGGACTTCATCGATTGAACAGTCTTTGCGCGTCGCGAAGACACTTGATGCGCATGGACTCACCTACGAGATCCTGAACGCTAAAACCGTCGATCAGGAAGTCCGGATCATTGCGGCTGCCGGACAAGCTGGTCGAATCACGATCGCGACCAATATGGCAGGTCGCGGAACGGATATTTTACTCGATGAAACGGCACGACAACAAGGCGGCTTGTTCGTCATCGGTACCGAACGCCATGAATCGATTCGGATCGACAACCAGTTGCGTGGTCGGGCAGGTCGCCAGGGTGATCCTGGATTGACGCAGTTTTATCTTTCGCTCGAAGATGAACTGCCACGCCGTTTCGCGCGCGATCGCCTCGAGCGTGTGCAACAAAAAGTACGAAACACTGCCGGTCCGCTCACTTCGCGTGACGTCCGGGATCTATTGCAGTTCGCTCAGTCGACATGTGAATCTGTCAACCGAAGTGTTCGGGATGAACTCGTTCAGCTCGAAGAAGTCATCAGTGAACAACGGCAAGCGATCTATCATCTCCGGAATAGAATCGTTGATGCGACGTCACTCGAGGATATCGTTCAGCCATTTGCAGGACGTGTCTTGCCGTCGATCCTCGACCAAACCCTCTCTGACGATCTCGTTCCAGAAGAATGGCCACTGGCTCTCGTCATGACAGAACTCGAGCAACTGTTACATCAACCAGTCACGTTAGAACGACTGGAGACGATCGACGAGATGAAACGACAACTCGAGCCGCTGATTGTTGAAACCGAAGCCCTACTCGTTGCCCATGTCACAGCTGAAAAAGAGACCGTCAAACGTTTCATCCTCCTTGCACTGGACGAGCAATGGACGCGCCACCTGACAGCGATGAACACTTTAAAAGAAGGGATTCATCTCCGCAGTTACGGACAAGAACAACCGGTCCGCATCTTCGAACGGGAAGGCATGGATTATTTTGAATATGCCATTGCAAGTTTCGAGAAACAGGTCCTTTCAGGCATCTGCCGCGCCGAACAGACACACGATAACGAAGGAGAACTGCACCATGCACACGTCGAATGAAGTGTTCCGTCCCCCGCTCTATTTCACGGAGGACATGCCGATCGTCAAGGAAGATGAATACGTCTTTCGTTACGTCGCGAAACAACTGCCTGATCTAGAAGCCAATCAGATGGCGATCCATCTGTTTCAAGTCTTATCACACTGTCCGCTTCATGTCATCGCCTTGTTCCAAAACACGTTGTCTCGGTCGTTCCACCTGAATGACCTCGTCGTCCTTGCTTTATCCGGTGATGAACTTGTTGCTCGTAAAGTTCTCAGTATCGAGGAGGTCCCGGTCATCCTTCCGATGGCGACGTTACCGCTCTGGTTGACGTTTGAAGAAGACGAATGTTTCGTCGACCTCGAACAGTTGACGGAGCCGCTACAACTCGTCTTCTCAAGCGAGACTCTGACGGAGCTCTTCATCGAAGACGACTCCACCGAACTCGAGCAACGGATGATCCGCCAAGTCGCTTATTCGCATCCGACACCACCCGCAGACGGTTGGTCCCTCTTACCAGTTTCAATCATGCGCGAACTAGACACTGTGACAGCAATCGTTCTCGTCCGTAATGCGAGCGATCAGACGCTGACACTCGAGGCGCTAACGCTTGAACTAATGGATGACGAAACGCCAATCGCAGATGTCACCCATCCCGGACTATCCTTACCCGCTTATAGTCAACAAGCGATCCGTCTCCGTTTTTCCTGCACCGCCCCGCACATCGATGCTCTCGGACTCCGCTATCTCCCACCTTCTTCATAAAAAAACGTCTCGGCACACAAGATGCCGAGACGTTTTCCTTATCCTTTTAAGAGTCCGATGACACGGACGTTGATTGCTTTTGGTTGGAACGCGAGCATATTTTCCATGTCTTGCGCGATTCGTTCTTGGACTTTTCCAGCTGTCTTGATGATCGACATGCCGTATTTGATATGCACAGATAAACTGACCGTGATGTCGCCGCCGACATCTTCGACTTTTACAAGTTTGACCATTTGTTTTTCCTGTAATTTCGAATCATCTGCTGTAAAGGCAATGCCTTCTGTTTCTTGAACGGCTACACCTGCGATGACCTCAATGACTTGTTGCGAGACGTTCACGACACCATCCGCATTATTTAAATTATATGACATACCTTCCACGCCCTTCGTCTAGTAATCCATCTATCTAAAGTGTAATGCATTCCGCTTTATTTTGAAAGGTCTTCCCGCTTCTCGACGATCGGACGAATGTCGATCTCAATCAAAGGACGGAGGACACGGACGACGAGCGGGTGTATGATGATGCCAACGATTAGTAAGGCGACGCCAATCATGATCAGTAAGGCAAGCCATGCTTGCGGAACGAACGCATCCGTTACGTATTGGCGCCACGCCATGACGAAGAAGACGTGAAGCAAGTAGACATAGAGACTGAGTTCCCCTGCTCGCGTGATGAGCGGCAAACGACGCATTGGAATTAACATCATGAAACCGAGCGAAGCCGCAATCGATAAGAGGTAGATGACGCTATGCTTGAGTACACCAACCAACGCGTCACTATCATATTGTTCGACATATGGGAAACGATGCTTGAACGCATTTGCAAAGTCGACGATCTCTTTCGGCGTATCACGCCATGCTTCGAATAACAGGAAGCCCATGACGGCTGCGAACGTGATACCACCAATCAAACGGACGTTCATCCGCCGCTTGAAATTCTTCGGCATCTCGAAAATCCGGATGAACTCGTGCTCCGATAGATAGTTCCCGAGTAAGAAATACGGATAGAACATGATCAACTTGCGAAGTGCTAAGAAGCCCGTGTTCTCAAGCTCGAACCCATATAACAAAGCGAACGC
The DNA here is from genome assembly GCF_002377745.1 of Exiguobacterium sp. UBA3491. Taxonomy (NCBI): domain Bacteria; kingdom Bacillati; phylum Bacillota; class Bacilli; order Caryophanales; genus Exiguobacterium; species Exiguobacterium sp. UBA3491. The sequence goes on along the minus strand of NZ_DFQK01000021.1, from coordinate 324,538 downwards.
GAGACCAAACCAGACATATCCTCGCAAGCGGACGACATATGGCGTTACGATATACCAGACGACCATAACGAACAGATACCAAAGTGCCCAATACGGACGTAGTAGATGTGTTCCGATATTTTCCCCGGACAACAGTGGTAGTCCTTCTCCAAGTGTTGCCTAAGAACCAATTAAAATTTNNTGCCAGACACAGTAGACGGCAAATAATTGGATGACACTTAAGTATTTATTTTCGCGGAAGAAATAACCGCTTAAGATAATGAATAATGGCATATGAAACGAGTAAATCAACAGATAGACCGTCTCGAGCAACTTTCCATCATAATCAAACCGTAAATCCGTCAGCATGTGACCGATGACGACGAAAATGACAAGAAAACCTTTGATATTATCAAACCAAGGATTCCGATTCATGTTACACTACCCCTTATACTCCCTCGAAAGGAACGAATGTTTATGAAAAAGACACTCCTGATTCTATCCATCGTCTTGAACGTCGTTCTCCTTGCATTGTTACTGGGACGTAAACCGCTCGAAACTTTCGGAAGCGTCTTACCTGCAAAGAGTACGACTCCAGTCACGACATTCCAATACGATAAGAACCCGAACTATGTCCGTTTGAATAGTTTATTCCATACTTATCAATACCCAAAATCAGCGAACGCTGTCATGTTAGGTGACTCGATGACGAATTTTGCCGATTGGCGCATCTTGATGGAGGATCCGACAATCATTAATTTCGGGATTCCTGGCGATACGACAGAAGGCTTTTTGACTCGCCTCGACTTGATTCTCGAGATGAAACCAAAACGCGTCTTCTTGATGGGTGGCATCAATGACATCCGTCACTATACGCCGATTCCACAAATTACCGAGAACATGACGACGATCGTGACGACACTTCGAAAAAATAACATCGACGTCGTCCTCCAGTCAACCGTTCCTGTGGCTCCAAAATATTCGGACTCTGTCCGAATCAATCGTGATGTCGAAGCGTTGAACCGAAATTTACAAAATCTCGCTCAATCGCTTAAAATCCCATTCGTCGACTTGAGACCTGTCTTGACGAACAAACAAGGGTATCTTCAGAATCGCTTGACGTATGATGGATTACACCTCGTCGGTGGGGGTTACCTGCGCTGGAGTGATGCCTTAAAACCTTATGCGTTGCAAACAAACATAACAGCAAACAAATAAGCAATGACGCATTAAAAAAAACGGCTCATCCCGACAATCAGGATGAGCCGTTTTTCGATTCTTAGTCTTCTTGGTTTTTAACACCCATGTACGCCGCGACGCTCGATGCTGAGAAAACAGCAACAGCAACGATTCCGACAGCGATCCAGATAACCTGATCCATCATTTCTTCATATCCCCCTTTATGTAACCGCTCACTTCTACATTTAGCGTACACGAATTTCGTCAAGAAAGAAACACATTTTCCATGTCTAATGACTAGACGATTCGGGAAAAAGTAACTATAGTAAAAGGACAACTATAAATTGTCAGAAAATTCGATTATTTAACAAGGAGGTGTTTCTGATGGCCACTTCATTGCTTACGCCGAAAGTGACGTTACGACATCGAAGTACTCTCAACTTTGGATATTGGCTTGTCATCGGATGCATAGGATGGGTGATGCTTGCCCTCGTCACGAATGTTGGTACCGTTCTTGGTCGTCTTCCTTTATATGAAAGCATTCCCCTCGCGATCCTTGTACTTGGGCTCACAGGTATCGTACTAAAAATGGCGCGTGACGAGTGGTGGATTCATTATCTTGAACGTCAGACCCAGTATTATATCGGACATGAGACCGTCACCAGTTGGTGCACGACGATCGATAGCATGTGGCTGATCCGTAAGACGATGCGTCGTGAACTTCGCCTACTTTACCGGCAGCTCGCTCAGACGAAAGCATCGGAAGAAGTGAAACAGATCCTTGCCCTTCAGCTTGTCGAGCGTGGCGTGCTCATCGTCTACTCCCGTCCAAAAAGTGATCATCCCGCTTGAAACGAAAAGAGGACTGCCCCATTACCTTCTAGAAGAGAAGCAGATGGGACAGTCCTTCTTTAGTGTTTTAACCAATCGGTTGCTGCTTCAATCGTCGGCATGACAAGTTGGTGTCCGTAGTTCGACCATGTGACATCGACTGATGCACCAGCCTCCTTCAAGAGTGCTGACAACTCTTCTGTTTCCTGAGCGGGACAGATTGGGTCATTACTACCGGCTCCGATGAACACACGAACGTTTGATAAGTCCGGTAACGTCACACCGCGACGTGGTACCATCGGATGCAGTAAGATGGCTTGTTTAAATAGCGCTTCTTCAAACAACATGTTCGCTGCGATGTTGGCCCCGTTCGAATAACCGACCGGAATCAGGCGATCGAGTGCGAAGTCATGTTCCGCTGCTTGTTCCTGTAAAAATTGAATCAATCGTGCTGTCCGTAAAGCGAGATCTTCTTCATCGAAGACGCCTTCTGCGAGCCGTTTGAAGAATCGTGGCATCCCGTTTTCCGAGACTTCCCCGCGGACGGACAAGTAGCCTGCTTCCGAATCGAGCAACGAGACGAGTCCGACGAGATCTTGTTCCGTTCCGCCTGTGCCATGTAAAAATAAAAAGATGGGTGCGTCTGCTGTTTTTGGTGCTTGGTATAAATGAATCATACGAGTCTCCCCTTCGGTACTGTAATAGGTGTTACGTGATTCGTGATCGCGGTGCGATGCGCTTCAAATTGTTCCGGTAACTTCAAGTCTTCTCCAAGCATCTCGAAGTCCTCATCGATCGCGAACCCTGGATTGTCAGTTGCGATTTCATGCAATATTCGACCTCGATCATGGAAATAGATCGACGTGAAATAATTGCGATCTTTTACTTCAGTCGTCTGCAAACCGAACGCGTTGATCGCCTTCATCCAGTCGAGTTGTTCCTCTTGATCGGTTGCGCGCCAGGCGATGTGGTGAACGGTTCCCGTACCCGGACGACCAACCGGCATCTGACCATGTACGACGTCAACGACATTCCCGAACTCCCCTTCCGCAATGTACCGGTCAACGGTCTCCGTCCGTTTACTGAGGGTGAGCCCTAATGTATCGGTCAGTAATTTGGCTGTGTCTGATGGATCTCGCGACAGTAATGTCGCTCCCGCGAACCCTTTGATGGCGACGTCACGCGTGACACCGTCGATTTCATAGCGACTGCCTCGTCCCGCCTTGCGTTCGACGAGCTCGATTTGAAGACCATGTGGATCTTCGAACGCGATCTGTTGCTCTCCGAAACGAACTGTTTCTTCAAACGAGACGTTCTTTTGCGTCAGCCGTGCTTTCCAGAAATCCGATGCACCGACCGGAATCGCATAAGCTGTCGTTCCGACCTGTCCGGCACCGACCTGTCCTCTCGCCATGCCTTCAAATGGGAAGAACGTGATGATCGTTCCGGGTGCACCAGACTCGTTTCCAAAGTAAAAATGGTACGTCCCTGGATCATCGAAGTTGACCGTTTTTTTGACGAACCGTAGTCCGAGAATGGTTCCGTAAAAATCGAGATTTTCTTGTGGATCGCCGACCATCGCTGAGATATGATGAATGCCTTGCGTTTTCATATGATGCGTTCCTCCTTCAGTCGTATCTATTAACACAATAATAGTAACTAATGTACAAAAAGTAAACCGATAAGCCTTTTCATTACTGCTTTCTGGAACCTTTACCCATTTTTGACCGTAGGACACTAAGTAACAATGATACACTTGTCGTGCAACAGACATCTTTATAAGGAGGTTCTTATGTTAGAAATCAAACACATCACGAAGCGTTTCGGCGATTTCACTGCCGTTGATGCGTTGACGATCGAAGTGCCACGCGGACAAATCTTTGGTTTGCTTGGTGCGAACGGTGCCGGCAAGACAACGACGTTCCGGATGCTACTCGGTCTACTCCAACCGACCGAAGGTTCGATCACATGGAATGGAGAGCGTATTCCGACTTCAAAGATTGGATATCTTCCGGAAGAACGCGGATTGTATCCGAAAGTCCGAGTCGACGAACAACTCTTATTTCTTGCTGAACTCCGCGATATGAAACGGAAGGATGCAAAACGAGCACTGACCGAATGGCTCGAGTATTTCCAAATTCCTCAATATGAAAAAATGCGTGTCGAACAACTCTCAAAAGGAAACCAACAAAAAATCCAGTTGATCTCCGCCGTCCTACATAAACCTGAACTGCTGATTTTAGATGAACCATTTAGCGGACTCGATCCAGTCAATGCGGAACAATTAAAACGTGCCGTTAAAAAATTGACCGTCGATGGAACGACGATCGTCTTCTCGAGTCACCGAATGGATCATGTCGAAGAACTCTGCGAGCATGTTGCGATTCTCGATCATGGTAAGCCCGTCGTCGCTGGTTATCTTCCTGATATCAAGGCGAGCTATGGGAAGACCCGTGTCCTCTTGACGACGGATGCCCCACCACTCCTATGGGATAGCTTACCGGGTGTCCTTCAAGTTGAGTCGGACAATAATGGGCATGTCGTCCAAGTTTCTTCAAAAGAAACCGCTGACCAACTTCTCCAACATATCGTCAGTGAAGGACATCATGTTGATCGTTTCGTCTGGGATCAATTATCCTTGCAGGATATCTTCATCGAGGAGGTCGGAAAACGTTATGAACCGTAAATTCCTGACTTTATATCGCTTCAATCTATTACAGAAATTACGTGCCAAAAGCTTTTTAATCTCAACTGTTCTGATGGTCCTGTTTCTCGTCGGCTTCGGCAATATCGAACGGATTCTCGACTGGTTCTCGGGTGACGATCCGAAAGTCGCCCTCGTCAGTGAATTATCGACAGACCTTCGCCCTGCCTTGAAAAAGGCTGGTGTCACCTCAGACATCACACCGAAGGAGTATACGGTCGCAGAAGCACGTAAAGCGGTCGATCGAGGCACGTTTGACGTCGTAGCGATTGTCCAAGATTCTTATGACGTGACGCTCGTTAGTGCTAGTCCTGAATCCGAGTTACAGACACAAGTCGCGACGGTCGTCAAACAAGTCCGTGATCAAGCGGTCATCACGGATGCGAAGATTGACCCGAACGTTCTTGCGTCACTCGCTAAACCCGTTCCCGTCAAACAAGAGTTGACGTCGACAGGTGGAAAAAGTGAAGACGAACTCTTTGCTGCCTCGGCGCTCGTCTATGTCTTGTTGTTCTTGATGTACTTCACGATTGCAATTTACGGCGGGATGATCGTCACGGAAATCGCGAACGAAAAGTCATCCCGTGTCATGGAGTTGCTGATCTCTGCGGCGAGTCCGATCCAGCACATGCTCGCGAAGATTCTTTCAATCGCTACCGTCAGTCTCGTACAATTGTCGATTCTCGTTGGTGTCGGCTACTACAGTGCTCAAAGTAGTAGTTTATTCGATCAGTTATCACTCGATTCCTTGAGTGCTCGGACGATCATTTATCTGTTCGTCTTCTTCCTGCTCGGATACTTCCTGTACGCGACGCTCCTCGCGGCACTCGGTTCGCTCGTCAGTCGGGTCGAGGATGCGCAGCAAGTGACGTTACCGGTCATCTTGTTAATCGTTGCTGCCTTCATGATTTCGATGTTTAGTCTGAATGCACCGACGAACCAAGCTGTCGTCGTCCTGTCATTCGTGCCGTTCTTCACACCGATGGTCATGTTCCTGCGCGTCATGTTGACCGATGTATCGCTATGGCAAGTGTCAATTTCGCTCATCTTGATGCTGATCAGCATCTCGCTTGCCTTATTCGTCGGAACAAAATTCTATCGGGGTGGTGTTCTGTTCTATGGATCGAATCCACTCAAACAGTTGCGCCGGATCTTAAGCGGTCGCCGGTAACAGTTTACAAGACGAATCGTTTCCGCTATCGTTAGGTGAGAAAAAGCCTTTAGGAGGAACTACGTTATGCGGTCTCGTTTTTGGGCAGCGATCCTTTTCACAGCTGCTGCCATGGTCTCGTCACTTGTCATGTTCACGAAATTCCCGCAAGCGAGTGCGACATGGGAACTCGTCCTTGCCTATGGAGGCATGGCGTTCATCTCTAGCCTCTTTTGCTGGTCCTTCGTTGCGGTGCGCCGCCACTCTTCTCGTTTATACGGAAGCTGGGTCGGTGTCTTCATCGCTGGACTGACTGTCTTACTCGTCTGTATCGCGCGATTCGTCTTGCGTGGTGATGTGATGATGATTTTCAAATGGCAAGCGATGCTCGGTAGCTTAACTCTCAATTTCGGCTATGTCGGTTGGGTACTTGTCATTGCAAATGCGATCATTGGTTTCATCATCGGTCGGATCCGTCAAAAGACGCGTCGTCCACGCCCGATGCCACAACGTTAATAAAAAGTCGCTGTCTTCTGAACGTCAATCAGAAGACAGCGACTTTTTTTATTTACGATGGTAGCGGGAACGACTTTTCCGGTCGCTGTAATCCGCATAATAGGTCGAACTGGATAAAGAAACACCGTCCGTCATGCGATCGAGATATTCATCGAGTTGCATCATCGATGGTAATTTATCCTCGAACAACTCATACGTCTCTTCCGCTTGATCGCGTTGCAACTCTCCTGCTTCCATGACGGCCTCGACGAGCTCATGAAAGATCCGTTGCTCAGTGGCACTCATCGTCTGCTCGATCCGTTTGACATCCTCATCATACATTAAATCAAACAGACGCATTCGCTCCTCGAGCTGTTCCTCAACCCACGTTCCGTCTTGTCCGAGCGTCTGTTCATAAGCAAGCTTCATCTCTTCGAGCGGTGTGTTCTGTTGCATGATGAACTTTAACGATTCTCCCGTCCAGATATGCCGTGCCAAATAACTGGCATCGATGTTCAAGACGTCCGCTAATGCTTCGATGTAGGGTTTAGTTGGATAGACTTCGCTGAGTTCCGTCCGACGGATGAAATACGGTGCGACACCGAGTCGTTCAGCCAACTGTTCGATCGTAATCCCGGCACGCTCTCGTAAGATACGGATCCGGTCACCGTAACCCCGATATGGTGAATGGTCTAGCATACGATTCCCTCCCTTGTTCCTATGGTATCATCATACCCTTGAATCCGGTGTCGGATACATCGAACTTTTGGATGAATTCCGGAACAGATGGCGTGGGTAGCGTAACCAAATCGGTAAGACACTTAAGAAGTATCCGATCGTGACGATACTGATCCAAAATGCGGCTAAGTCGAGGAATGACCCGACCTGTAGTCCGGCTCGGGTCACGACGACTTGGAACAATAAGAAAGCATGAAAAACCGAGATCAGGTACGGAATGAGTAAGACCGCACCATACTTCATGAGCAAGTAACGGCGGATATTCCCGGAACCGAACCCTAACGCAAACAATGTCTTCATTCGTTTTTGTTCTTGTTCCGCTGTCATCTGCATCCACACATGCAGGAAACTTGCATTGATGACGAACAACCAGATCGTCAGGAGGATGACGACGAACGTGACGAGGCGCACGATCCGGATCCCGTCGATCTCATCCTCCGTCTCATTGATCAACTGATAAGGAACCGACTGTTTTTCATCTAGCTTTGCTGCAGACTGGATGTTGCGGACAATCTTCATCCACTGTTCCCAGTCCTTTGTTCCGTAATCATGATAGGCTGGCGTATCAAAGACGACGATTTGACGGACAGGTTGCTTCAGTGTTTGAAAGACGGCATCACTGACGACGAACATCGTCTTGATCCGGTAGTTGTAACCGAAGACTAAATCATGGGAAGCAGCGGGAAGCAATTCAAAGCCAGCTTTTTCCATCTCCTGTTTCGCTTTTTTCATCGTCGGCGTGTTCTCTTCCAGTTGTACTGGACGTGCCGGTACGAAGAAACTCTGTCGACCGGTCGCTGTCCGCTCCTGAAAATGCAGTTGACGCATCATCTTGTTGTACGCTGAAATCGGTAAGAGCACCCGTGTTCCTTCTGCCTTCACTTGGATATCCTGCTGATAGCGATCCGGGAATGCCTCCGTCATCGTCTGCTTGATATCCTTCAATCGTTTCGTCGGTTGAGCGGATTCTTCGTAATAGACGAGACCGAATTGATTTTGGGATGATAAGTCGAGTCCAATCAATTGAAACAAGAAGACCAGTCCGACTGCCGTTAGCGCACACGATGTCAGAATCGTTCCGAGGGCAATGAGCGTACTATTCGTTCGCAATTGATTGGCGATTTCCGAGACGATCAGCTTCCGCAGCGACAAGCGACATGGTCGATATAACTTGGTCAACCATGGTAAGACATATCGACAAATAAAAAACGATCCGATGAAGATGACAAGTGGGAAAAATATATAAAATCCTTCCGTCCGAACAAATGCTAAGGCATAACCATAGATCAACAGGAGTAACGCTCCGATTTGCGTCAGAATCCAGACTCGTTTTCGAAATAGCGAACGGGAACGAGTCGGTCGATCGGGACGAAAGCGGTAGATCGCAAGGACCGTTGCCGTCAGCAAAACAAGGAAAGCGCCACCGATCAAAGCAAGAATCGCATAAAAGGATAATTCGAATTCGATTGCTGGTAAGAACATGACCTTGACAACGGACAGCAACAGCATCTTCGTCAAGACATTACCTAGAATCATCCCCGCAGTGATGGCTAGACCACCAACGATCAAGACTTCAATTAAGAAATACTTTAAGAAGTGTGACAATCCACTGCCAAGCGTCCGCATCGTCCGCAAATCATTCTTACGGTGCTCAAGCATCGTATAGGTCGTCGAATAGATGAACAGGACACTGAAGAATAGGATGATCAGCTCCGCGATGAAGACGAAGAAAATCGTCATCTCGATGACTTGATTCAATTGACTGAGGATTTTAGCGACGTTTTGGAACGATCCATTCGTCAACAAGTTCCAATAACTCGTCACGATCGTCATCGCGATGATGATCGTCAAGGCATAGCCATAATACAACCGCTGATAACGCCGGATGTTACGTAGGGCGTATTGCAGATAATTGATGCTCATCCCCTCCTAGCAGCGATAGTGATTCGATGACCCGTTGGAAAAAGATACGGCGCGGTTCATCGCGGAACAACTCCGTTTGAATACTACCGTCTTTTAGGAACAAGACATGATTACAATACGACGCGACTTGTGGATCGTGTGTCACGATGACCATCGTCATCCCCGTCGCGTTCAACTCGGCTAGGACATCCATGACGTGTTTCGTTGCTTGGAAATCGAGTGCTCCCGTCGGTTCATCCGCAAGCATCAGACGTGGTGTATGGATCAGGGCGCGACCGATCGCTGTCCGTTGCCGCTGTCCACCACTGACCTCATCGACCTGTTTATCAAGTAGATCATCAATTTGTAGACGACGCGCCAACTCTTCCATCTCATCTCGCGCGAGCTTTGCTTTTTTCCTTGATAGCATTAAGGGGACGAGCATGTTCTCGCCGAGCGTCAAGGAATCGAGTAAATTGAATTCCTGAAAGATGATGCCGAGCGTCTCGCGCCGGAAACGTGTCATCTCTTTTCGTTTGAACGTCGCCGTATCGACGCCGTCAATCAGAATCGATCCCCAACTTGGTTCGTCGAGTGTCGCAAGCAAGTTGATCAGCGTCGATTTGCCACTACCGGACGGTCCCATGACCGCAACCATTTCGCCCTCTTCGACTCGGAAATTCACATCCGTCAACGGTTGCTCCGTCACTTTTCCGGGATAGACCTTCCCTAATTGTTTGACCTCAATCATGTGCGCGACCTCCTACTAATCGAATCCGGCATGTCGTGCCGACACCTTCCTCACTCTCGAGTTCAATCTCATGCCCGAGCTTCAAGCAGACTCGCTGGACGAAATACAATCCCATTCCGGTCGATTCCCCGTAACGTCGTCCGTTTTCACCAGTGAAGAACGCATTAAAGACACGTGGTACGTCTCGTCTTGGGATTCCGACACCGTCGTCTTGAACCGAAAGGACGACTTGCCCCTTTGTCACCTCTGCCGTCAGAACGACTTCTCGACCATGTCCTGTCGTATACTTGATGGCGTTCGTCACGAGCTGTAAGACGAGGAAACGAAACCACTTCGCATCCGTGTAAACATACACGTCTTCAGCGATATCGAGTTTCGGAAAGACCTGATTTTTAACGAATAATCGTTTTTCTTGATTGATGATGCTCGTGACGAGCGGCTTCAGTGCCAATCGTTCTGCCTTCAAATCCGTCTCGATTGCTTCTAAACGCGACGAATAGAGCATCTGGTCGAGTCCACTACGCAACCGATCGACCTCTTGCCGTAAATCAGCTTGATACTGTTCTCCTGGATGTTCGAGAATCAGCTCAATGACGGATAACGGTGTCTTCATCTGGTGAATCCATTGGTCGACATACCGATGGCGTTCCTTTTCCTTTCGTCGCTCAGCGAATAAACTGTTCCGAAACAATGTCTGTTGCCGCTCTAAAAATTGTTCGACGGCAACGGAAATCGGTTCTTCACTATCACTGCGAATCGGTTCTGCGACCGATTGAACTGGCTGTTGCATCCGTCGTAGCAATGGAAGCATGCTGAAGAAACGATAACTGAGATAAATCAAAAGACCGATACTGTTCAAGAGTACGATATAAAAGAATGCTGCTGGGCGATAAAGATCATAGAGCCATAAGACGGCATATAAAATCAGCATTTGTCCGGTAAAGAAGATGATGCCTGGTATCGCGTGCCGTAAAAAGAGCTTCATGGTTCAAGAACCAGTTTATAACCGACGCCTCGCACCGTCTCAAGTCCAGCGACACCGATCTCGGCAAGCCGTTTGCGGACACGCGTGATATTGACGTTCAACGTATTCTCATCGACGAACGCCTCGTCATCCCAAATCCGTTCGAGTAAATCGCCACGACTGACGATTCGTGGACTTGCCGTCAGCAGCATCTCAAGAATCAGTCCCTCTTTTTTTGACAGCTCGATCGACTGTTCCCCGTACTCGACGATATAACGGTCCAAGTACAGCGTGACACCTTCTTTTGTCACCGTCCGCTCATCCGTTTCGTTCGACAGCGTGCCATAGGCTCGGCGAATCTGACTTTTAATCTTCGCGATGACGACCGCTCCTTGGAACGGTTTGACGATGTAATCATCCGCTCCGTATTCGAGCGCCATGACTTGATCCATCTCCCCGACCCGTGCCGAGATGAAGAGGATCGGCGCCCGTGTCTTCATACGCAATTGCCGGCACCAATAAAAACCGTCAAACTTCGGCAAATTGACATCTAATAGAATGACGTCCGGATTCGTCTCTTCATAGACCGCGACGACATCTCCTCGTCCATCTTCAACGACGACTCTAAAATCATAGCGTTCGAGTAGTTCTTTCAATAATGTGGCAATCTTCATATCATCTTCGACTAATAAAATCGTATGCATCGTTCATGTCAACTCCTTCTCCCTTTATCATAACGAACTCAAAAAGGACTGGAAACGATTATTCCGTTTCCAGTTCTGTGTACCCCTATTTAGTTCATCACGTGACGATGCGGCGGTAAGCACGGACCGTGACGATATAGTAGATCAGATAGACGATCGTATAACAAACAATCGCAAGTAATGTCGGACGAACGATGTTGTAGTTCAACAGTTTCTGCAAGACTTGCATCGCAACTAAACTATGAACGAGTCCGAGCACGTACGGTAAGGAGAAGACGAATCCGACAAGGCGCCGGATGATGCCTGTCTGTTCCTTCTCATCCACACCGATCTTCTGGATGATTGCAAACCGTTGTTTCGATTCTTCTGCTTCCGCGAGCATCTTGAAGTAGATGATCGAACCCGTCGCAAGCAAGAAGACGAGACCGAGGAAGCCGGCAGCAAACGCGAGTAAGCCGGTCGTTGCCGTCGTCATCGTATAGACCGGATAGTACGCTGCCATTTCTGTATCCGCTTGTTTTCCATACAGTTGCGTTAATTGCTTTATCAGTCCATCGTCATGACGTTCATCCGAAAACTGATAATTCGTCAGCATAAAACCTTTTTCCGGCATCTTTGCAAACGCATCGTCGTTTACGACGAAGGCAAGCCGCTGTTTCTCATAAAGTTGAGCGATTGGTAAATTCGTCGCAGCGGTGATGCGAAAGGACTCATGGACATCCTTGATTTTGACACCGACCGGCGATTTGACTTTCATCTTCAACAAATCGTTTCCTTTAAATGTTTCAAGGACGATTGCTTCGCCTCGTTTTGGTTCTTTGATGACCGTTTTCCCATTCGCTTTCGCGAGCTTGACGTAGTCCGAATAGTTGACGTAGCTGAATTGTCCCGGCTGGTCTTCATACGCATACGTCGCGTAGTAACGTGTAAACGTCAGAGGATTCGGAAGCTCAGTCATCTTGTGATCGACGTTCTTGACGTTGACCATCGTCCGGCTGTCGATCTTCTGGTCGGACTTTGCAATCAGCTGTTCCGCTTCCGCTTGTTTACTCGCAATTGACAGACTGTACGGGACTTGCTCCTCGACAGTCTGATCGATGAAGTAATAGATCGATGTCGCTGTACCGACCGTCGTCAATGTCACGGCAGTAATGACCGTGATCGTCGACAGCATGACAGCGTTCGATTTGATTCGTGACAGCAATTGTCCGTGCAGAATCAAATTCGTTCCTTTGAAATGTCGCGCTTGATTACTTAAGAGGCGTAATAAGAAGATCGTGAAGTAACTCATCGTTCCAAATGTCCCGAAGATCACACACAGCATCAAGAGCGGTGCGACAATCGTAAAGTGATCCATCAACGGTTGTCCCGTCAAATAGTAACCGATACCAATCAAAACGACCGAAAGCACGGCTAGGATCGGATGGACTTTCGGAAGGGATTCTGCTTGTTGCTCTGCCTTGAACAATTCAATCAATGTAAAACGATAGATCGTCCGGGCTGAACGTAAGGCAATGATCAGGAAGATCAAAAGGAAGACGCCGATCGTCTGCATGACGGAAGCCCCGCTGATCGTAAAGGTCGCATCGACTCGCATCGCCATGACGGAAGCCAGCAACTGTACGAAATATTTCGATGCGACTGTTCCAATCGCAATCCCGAGGATTAGACCGATCACTCCATACCCCATCGTCTCAAGGAAGATCAGTCGGGCAATCTGTCCCCGCTCTAAACCGAGCAATGCATAGAGACCGATTTCCTGCTTACGGCGGCGTAAGAAGAAGTCACTTGAATACCAGATGAAGATAGCGGAGAAAAGCGCTAGAATCACACTTGCTCCAGTAAAGACCGTTCCTAATTTTCCGTACAATTCATTCGCCTGAAGCATCGCTTCGTTTGATCGAATCGCAAGGAACGTGTAGTAAATGAGAATCGCGAACGTGACCGCACCGAGGTACATCACGTTTTGACGGATGTTTTTTAGATTTTGAAACGCCAGTTTAGACAAACTCACGGACGGCACCTCCGAGTTCGCGTTGTACTTCCATGATCTGCTCGAAAAAATCCTTCTGTGAACCGAAGCGATGGACTTCCTTGAACAGCTCTCCATCCTTGACGAACAGAATTCGTTCTGCATAAGACGCCGTCATCGGGTCGTGTGTCACCATTAAGATCGTCGCGCCTTCATCGTTTAGTGACTGCATCGCTTCAAGCAATCCTGTCGCTGACTTTGAATCAAGCGCACCGGTCGGTTCATCCGCTAAGATGAGTGACGGATCATGAATGATCGCACGGGCGGCAGCCGTCCGTTGTTTTTGTCCTCCCGATAGTTCGACCGGACGTTTATCAAGTAGGTCCTGGATACCGAGTTGATGCGCCACACGATCGACACGCTCTAAGATCATCTTTTTATCGATGTTCGCGAGTGAGAGCGGTAAGGCAATGTTTTCCCGGACCGTCATTGTATCGAGGAGATTGAAATCCTGGAAGATGAAGCCAAGTTGTTCCCGGCGAAAGCGAGCCAATTGTTTTTCCTTCATCGCCGTCACGTCTGCTCCATTGATTAAAATCGATCCGTCCGTCGGCTGATCGATTGTCGACAGCAGATTAAGCAACGTCGATTTCCCGGCACCGGACGGTCCCATGATACTGACGAATTCCCCTTCATGGACACTGAGCGTCGTCGGACGTAGTGCTTCGTGGCGTGCCGTTTTCGTGTAATAGGTTTTTGTGATTTGTTCTGCTCGTAAGATTGCTTTCATCTGTAATGCCTCCTGTGTTTGATTCGTTACACTCAGTCTAGTCCTTCCATGCTTTTCTCAAAATGGACTTTACTTTCACTTCTCTTACAAAACGGTAAGACAAGGGAGGAGACATCAAAAAAGCCCCCATCCGTAAGGGATGGAGGCGTGTCGTATCTTATTTATGTGTTGCTTTGAAGAGCTCTGTGTCGCCTGCGACAACAGAAGTTCCTTCAGCTGGTACAGCTGAAAGCGTGAATTGATCGTGATTTGTCACGATGATCGGTGTGATCGTCGATGGTGCGTTTGCACGGATGTACTCGAGATCGAACTCGACGAGGACGTCTCCTGCTTTGACTTTGTCACCTGACTGGACGTGAGCCGTGAAGCCTTCGCCTTTAAGGTTAACCGTATCAAGACCAACGTGGATCAAGAGTTCAAGACCGTCTTCACCTTTTAGACCGATTGCGTGTTTTGTTGGGAAAATCGTTTCAACCGTTGCGTTGATCGGCGAGACGACTTTACCTTCTGTTGGCTCGATCGCGACACCGTCGCCCATCATTTTTTGAGAGAAAACTTGATCGGGTACGTTCTCGATGTTGACGATTTTACCTGTAAGTGCAGAAGCGATTTTCGTGTTTCCTGCGTCGTTACCACCAAACAATTTTTTTAAGAATCCCATGATACTATCCCTCTACTTTCTCGATCGTTTTTCTTCCGAATGGAAGTTTCGATTTTTTATAGGAGTAAGCTGTTAGACAGCTCGCTCACGTTCTCACAAAAAGCATACGTTTGTCCCTCTGGTTTTGCAAGTATTTTTGTGTGATAATAGTTAGAAATCAAAAGGAGGCGCTTACATGTTGCCATTTTCAGAAATTACATACGTCCGTCCTGATCTTGCTTTGCTTGAAACATCGATGAATCAAGCAATCGCTCGACTAACGGAAGCCACACAGGTAGATGAAGCAAACGCAGCCATCACTGAGATTAATACCCTCAGAAATCAATTTGAAACGGCAAGCCAGCTCGTCGAAATCCGTCATACGATTGATACACGCGATACGTTCTATGAGACGGAACAAGGGTTCTTTGATGAAGCAAGCGCGATCTATCAGGGATATGTCTCAAGCTATTATCAAGCGTTGACGACGCATCCGCTTCGCAATGAACTCGAACGGACGCAAGGCAAACAGTTATTCCTAATCGCGGAAGCGAGCCTGAAGACGTTTTCGGAAGAAATCATTCCAAAGCTCCAAGAAGAGAACCGTCTCTCAAGCGAATATACGAAATTGATGTCTTCTGCTCAAATCGAGTTTGACGGGAAGACGCTTAACTTATCGCAGTTCGGTCCTTACCTCCAATCACCAGACCGGGCTGTTCGTAAAGCCGCTTCAGAAGCCCGCTATGGCTACTTAAAAGAGCAAGGGGAAACGATCGATACAATTTACGATAAACTCGTCCATATCCGGACAGACATCGCGAAGACACTCGGTTTCCCATCGTTCGTCGAACTCGGATACGCACGGATGCTTCGCGTCGATTACAATCAATCGATGGTCGAACAATATCGCGAACAGATCCTTGAAACGATCGTTCCGCTCGCGACACAACTTAAAGAACGCCAGCAACGACGCATCGGTGTCGATCACTTGTACTACTACGATGAAGGATTCGCCTTCAAGTCTGGGAACGCGACACCTAAAGGCGAAGAGTCCTTCATCATCGAAGGCGGCAAAAAGATGTATGCGGAGATGTCACCGGAGACGAACGAATTCTTCAACTACATGCTCGACCGGGAAGCACTCGATTTAACGGCGAAGCCTGGAAAAGCGGGCGGTGGGTATTGTACCTACATCGCAGACGAAAAACTCCCGTTCATCTTCTCGAACTTCAATGGAACGGCAGGCGACATCGATGTCCTGACACACGAAGTCGGACATGCGTTCCAAGTCTATGAGAGCCGTCACCTGACTGCTCCAGAGAGTGCCTTCCCGACGTATGAAGCGTGCGAGATTCATTCGATGTCGATGGAGTTCTTTGCTTATCCATGGATGGAAGAATTCTTCGGTGAAGAGACGGCGAAATACAAATTCAATCACCTCGCAGGAAGCGTCACGTTCCTTCCATACGGCGTTGCGATTGATGAGTTCCAGCACGTCATCTACAACCAACCGGAATTGACACCAGCTGAGCGTCGCGAAGCATGGCGGACGATCGAGAAGAAATATTTGCCGCATCGTGATTATGAAGCGAATGATTATCTCGATTCAGGTGCCTGGTGGCATCAGCAAGGGCACGTCTTCGGAAGTCCCTTCTACTACATCGATTACACGCTCGCTCAAGTCTGTGCCTTCCAGTTCTATGCTTGGATGGAACAGGACCGGGAAGCAGCTTGGACATCATATCTCGATCTCTGTCGTGCCGGTGGATCAGAAAGCTTCCTCACGCTCGTCGAGCGCGCTGGATTAAAGTCTCCGTTTGCACCAGGTACGGTCGAAGCAGCGGTCGCACCGGTCAAAGCGTATCTCGAACAAGCAGACGACCTCGTACTCGATCGCGTTTAATAATTATTTTCATCAATCTAAAGTTCACGCTTACAATGAACGTTTCTGTCATCCCCGCTTTCCACAGGCGGGTGATAAGATCCGGCACCTCGCATTTCATGCGGTCTGTCGGATCTTATCTAGCCCTGACGAAAGCGAAAATCGTGCTTTCTTTTCCTGTAGGAGTCGAGGGTGAACATTCACGTTCTCTATTTATCGAATGAAAAAAGGTGAGTTTCCAGTCCGGAAACTCACCTTTTTTCATTTTAAGACACATACATATTAAAATCATGAATCATAATAGACTAATTTCATTCAGATAGAAGCTTTTGATGGTACTTCACGTACCAGACTCGAAACTCGTCGGCTGGAATCGGTCTTGAATAATAGAATCCTTGCGCATACTCACAGTCAAGCACTCGCAAATGATCAGCTTGTTCTAGTTCTTCAATCCCTTCAGCGACGACGTCATACTTCAGCGTATGTGCGAGCTTGATGATGGTCTCGATGAGCGGTGTGTTCGAGCATGCATCCGGACCACTGATGAACGAACGGTCAATTTTCAGTCGCTGAATCGGCAAGCGACTCAGGTACGACAAGGAAGAATACCCCGTACCAAAGTCATCAATCGCAAGACGATACCCCATCTGATGCAACTTCTGTAACGCATCAAACACGCGTGTGTCTGAAAAGACACCGAATGATTCCGTAATTTCAAGTTCCACCCGTTGTTCGATTCCCGGATGAACCTCTCGGACATCAGTCAAATAATCGACGATCCGACCGGAGACGAGTTCTTTGACGGATAAGTTCGCTGAGACGCGTAGTACTCCGAGTTCCGTATCCTTCCACTCTTCGACTTGTCGGACCGTTTCGGCAACGACCCACATCCCGATCTCTTCAATCAACATGGATCGTTCGGCAATCGGAATGAAGATCGCCGGACTGATCATCCCTCGTTCAGGGTGGAACCAGCGCAGAAGCGCTTCACAACCATCGACCTGACCTGTCGCGAGATTGATTTGTGGTTGATAGAACAATTGTAGCTCGTTCTTTTCGATCGCGTCCCGCAGT